>NZ_WBSL01000010.1 GCF_009377345.1 Deinococcus terrestris
GCGGAACCACCCCTCTCCATGCCGAACAGGGTCGTGAAACACGGCAGCGCCCATGATACTCGGACCGCAGGGTCCCGGAAAAGTCGGTCAGCGCGGGGGTTTTTTCTTATACTGCACCCGGTCTCCCCAACAGGACCGGTGAGGAAGGCACCGCACGCGGTGCCGTTCCCGTGCGGGAGTAGCTCAGCTGGTAGAGCACTACCTTGCCAAGGTAGATGTCGCGAGTTCGAATCTCGTCTCCCGCTCCACTCCATCCCCCCACCCCCCACGGTGGGGGTTTTTCTGTTTGGCTCGGTGGTCTAAACGCATGGCGCTCGCCCCTTTTGTCGTGTGGTGGATGCGGCAAGATAGACCTGTGTTTGAGTTTGAACTTCACGCCCGCGAGGGCCGTGCACGAACAGCCTCCTTTACGACTCCACATGGCACCGTCCAAACGCCGATGTTCATGCCAGTCGGCACCCAGGGCTCTGTCAAAGGGATCAGCCCCCAGGAACTCAAAGACATCGGCTCTCAAATGATTCTGGGCAACACCTATCACCTGATGCTGCGCCCCGGTCCGGAATTGGTAGCGGCCCACGGTGGGCTGCCGGGCTTCACGGCTTACCCCGGTCCTTTCCTGACGGATTCAGGCGGCTTCCAGGTCATGAGCCTGGGACACATGCGCAAGATCACCGAAGAAGGCGTGACCTTCAAGAGCCACCTGGATGGCAGCAAAGTCCTGCTGACGCCAGAGCGGAGCATGGCCGTGCAGGAGGCTCTGGGAGCCGATGTCATCATGGCCTTTGACGAGTGCCCACCTTTCCCGGCTGAACCCGAGTACATCCGCCGCAGCCTGGAGCGGACCGTGCGCTGGCTGGAG
Source organism: Deinococcus terrestris (assembly GCF_009377345.1). NCBI lineage: Bacteria > Thermotogati > Deinococcota > Deinococci > Deinococcales > Deinococcaceae > Deinococcus > Deinococcus terrestris. Next base: position 860 of record NZ_WBSL01000010.1, read on the forward strand.
CGTTGTGAGGCCGCCCGGACGCGTAGGGATCAGGCCCTGTTCGCCATCGTGCAGGGAGGAATTCATCCAGAGCTGCGCGAGCTGAGTCTGGAAAAGACCTTGCCGTTCGGTACTCTGGGTTTCGCCATCGGTGGGTTGGCAGTCGGGGAATCGAAGGAGGAGATGTTCCCGGCGGTCGCTTTTACAGCCGAGCGACTGCCTGAGCACAAGCCCCGCTACCTGATGGGGGTGGGGCATCCAGAAGACCTGATCGCGGGCATCGCGTTGGGGGTCGACATGTTCGACTGCGTGTATCCCACCCGTACCGGGCGTTTCGGGTACGCCCTGACAGACCGCGGCCGCCTGAACATGAATTCCAGTGCTCCCCGCCAGCAGCTTGAGCCGATTGACCCGGACTGCGACTGCTACGCGTGCCGTCATTACACCCGCGCCTACCTGGCCCACCTCGTCCGCGCTGAGGAAATGCTGGCCCCGAGAATGCTTTCGCTCCATAATCTCCGCTACCTTCACCGCTTGGTAGAACGGGCGCGGTTGGCAATCGCACGAGGAGAGTTTTCTGCGTGGGCACTCACCTGGGCCGAGCAGTATTTTCCGAAGGGTATTCCGGATTGGTTCAGGGGGGCTGTAGAGCAAGGCCAGCGCTCCATGCATCATGTCTCTGAAGCCACTTGAGACGTTCCCGGTTGCTGATTATCAAGGCCAGGGGTCTTCATGGATGCATCAGAAAAGGCCAGCTTGCCGTGTCTAAGCGAATTTAACACTGTCTCAGGGTTGACCCATACTTCTTCATACAGGTATCATCCCGTTGATCTGACTTTCTGAGGTCCCAGGCCTGAGAGCGTCAGGTTGCGCAGAGAAGCGCGGAAGGCGGCCTACACCGGGAGAGGAAACTCGGTAACTCGCCCCACCGTCTACTCCAGTGCCCGATGTGGTTCTCGCGCGACGTTTTGGGGGTTTTATGAAGAAGAGCCTGCTCGTTCTGACTGCTGCGCTGTCCTTTGGGGCCGCTGCGGCGCAGACCACCGCTCCGGCGACGGCACCTCAGGTGTCCACGCTGACCGACGTGCCCGCCGGTCACTGGGCCAAGGACGCTATCGACCGTCTCGTCAGCCAGGGGATCATCCTGGGCTACCCCGATGGCACCTACCGGGGCACCCAGAACCTGACCCGGTACGAGGCCGCTGTCATCATCGCCCGCCTGCTTGACCAGGTCCGCACCGGCACGGTCACTATCGACAACACCGAGACCCTGACGGCGCTCCAGAACGCCATTCAGGAACTCGCCGCCGACCTGACGGCCCTGGGTGTTCGCGTCAGCGACCTCGAGGAGAACGCGGTCAACCGTGACGACTTCACCCGCCTGGAGGCCCGCGTTGAGGAGCTGGCTGCCGCCAACGGTGACGCCGCTGCCATCGCCGCGATCCAGACGCAGATCGAAGAACTCACGGCCCGCGCCGACGAGTACGACACCCTGCGCGGCGACATCGACGACAACGCGTCCCAGATCACGGCCCTCAACGAGCTGACCGTTCTGCTGAACCAAGACATCCTGGACCTCCAGGACCGCGTCAGCGCCGTGGAGACCGCGCAAGCCGACTTCGTGACCCGCAGCGACTTCGACAACCTCGCAGGCCGCGTGACCGCTGTCGACGAGCGCGTGACGGGCGTCGCCAACCGCGTGACGACGCTGGAAAATGCTCCGCGCTTCAGCGTGGTGGGTGCCCTGAACAGCCTGGGCTACGGCAGCCTCGGGCTGGTGAGCGGCACCGATAACTTCGACGTTGACCGCCTGACCAACTCCACCTTCGCGGCGGGCATCTTCAGCAACATCAGCTACGGCTCGGACGTGTCCATTGAGGACACGAATGGGGCAGCTTTCAGCGCTCTGGGCTCGCTGAGCTTCGGAGTGCGGGCGAGCAACCTGGCGACGACCAACGGCTCGATCATCGTGAACAACGCGGCGATCAACTTCCGTATCGGCAACGCTACCGGCGGCAACAACGTCTTCAACGTCAACGGTGGCGCCCCGCTCGTCAGCATCAACGACATCACGGCCGACGGCACCATTGGGGGCCAGAAGTTCAGCGCTCGCTACGCGGCCTATGACAGCACCTTCAAGTTCAGCGATTACCTGCTCAACAACAGCACGGCGCTGGGCGTGAGCAGCGCCAACACCCGGCGTGGCGTGGTCGTGACCCTCCAGGCAGACACGCTGCCCCTCAAGCCCAGCCTCACGGTCGTGGCGGGGAACGCCCGTGGCGTGGCGGTGACTGGCAACCCGGCCAGCACCACTCCGGCGGCGCCCTCCGCGACGACTCCCGTGCCTGCTACTCCTCCCACAGCTAACTACTACGGCGTGCGTGCGGCCGTGAACCCGGCGGGTCTGGGGACGGTGGGAGTGTCCTTCGCGCAGGTCGACAACAACCGCACCGCCTTCGGAACCGACTACAACCTGAAGGCTGGGCCTGTCACCATCAAGGGTGAAGGCGTGCTCAGCGGTCGCAACATCGTTGCGAACAACATCCTGGCAGGCAACGCTCAGGGGTACATCCAGAACAGCGACAAGGCGTTCTACACGGATCTGACCGGCGACCTCGGCATCGTCAAGTTCGGGGCGAACTACCGCACCATCGACTCGACCTACGCTGTCTTTGACGCCGATGGCAACCGGATCGCCAACGCGGGCCTGTCCACCACGGACAGCATGCCCTACACTCCCGGTCAGACGGGCTTCGGCGCGGCCCTGGGCACGAACGTCGGTCCGGTGGCGCTGGGTGCTTACGCCGACCGCTACACCCGCACCACTACGGCCACCAACGCCACCACGGGTGCCCGCACGGTGACGGAGACTGGCACGGTCCAGGGCTTCGGTGTGAAGGCGGGCGCCAAGCTCGGTGCGCTAGAACTCGTGGGCTTCTACAACAACACCACGCTCAATGGCAACGCTGTGCGTGAGGCGGATGACCTCGGCAACGCGGGCATGGGCATCGCCAATGTGCCCCGTGACATGACCAGCACCTTCGGCGCCCAGCTCAGCCACAACGGCGCGGCCGACAACGCTCTGGTGCGCAACCTGAACTTTACGGTCGGCGACGCGTACTACTACAGCGATCCCCTCAACGAGTTCTACGCCTACGCGGACTACTCGACCACGGTGGCGGGCATCACCCTCCAGCCCCTGGTGCGCTACCAACTCAAGACGGACCGTCTGATCAACGACCGGAGCGATCCTGCCGACGGAATCGTTGATGATGAGACCGAGAACACCATCAAGTACGGCATCAAGCTGAGCACGGCGACCCTGACCGGCCTGCCCCTCCAGCCCAGCCTGTACGCGAACGTGGTCAACCGCATCACCAATGGCGGCACGGCCTTCGGCGTGTCCGACACTGCGACCACCGAACTGCTCGGTCAGGTCGGCGTGAGCCTCAACCAGTTCCTCGCGCCCAACGCGACCGCCAAGGTCGGGTACTCGTACTACCAGGGCTTTAACGTCGCCTCGGCCACCGTGGGCAACGCGGATGCAGGCGCTGACGCGTTCAACGCTGGTGCCAACCGCATCTACAACGAGCGTGGCAACCAGAGTGGCAAGGTGGACGGCGTGTTCGCCCAGATCGGCTACAACAGCCTGACGGCCAACTACGGCCTGTTCCGCTACACCGATCTGGACCGCGTGAACACGGACGGGACCAACCCCACCAGCGTCGCGCAGGGCTTCCGCGTCAACTACACCTTCCGCTTCTAAACCTGCCCTCGCAGGACAGGGGACCCTCCGGGGTCCTCTTTTTTTGTCCCTGACTCTAGAATCGCCGCATGTTGCCTGTATTTGGACACACGAACCCCGATACGGACGCCGTCATCTCGGCCCTCGTTTACGCCCGGCTGCTGACCCGGCTGGGCACCGAGGCGCGGGCGTACCGTCTCGGGGAGCTGAACTTCGAGACCCCCTATGTCTTGCGGGAGGCGGGTGTGGAGGCTCCTGCACTGCTGCCGGACCTCCCGGCGGGGACAGCCGTGGCCCTGGTGGATCACAACGAGAGTGCGCAGTCGGTCGCCAATCTGACCGAGCTGACCGTAACGCGGGTGGTGGACCACCACAAGCTGGGGGACCTGACGACCGCCCAGCCCGCTTCCCTGCGCTTCGAGCCCGTGGGGTGCACAGCCACCATCCTGCTGGCGCTGCACCGGGAAGCCGGATTGACCGTCGAGCCCGCCGACGCCCACCTGATGCTCAGCGCCATCCTCAGTGACACGCTGCATTTCCGCAGCCCCACGACGACGCCGAGGGACCGGGAGGCGGTGGAGTTTCTGGCGCCGATCGCGGGCATCGCGGACGTGGAGGCCTATGCCCTGGCGATGTTCGCGGCCAAGAGTGACCTGGGGGACACGCCTGCCGACACGCTGCTGCGGATGGACTACAAGGTCTTTCCGTTTGGTGACCCGGCCCAGCCCCAGAGCATGCAGACCTGGGGCCTCGGCGTGATCGAAACCACCAACCCCGGTTACGTGCTGGGCCGTCAGGACGAGTTGCTGGAGGCGATGGACCGGGCGCGGGCGCAGGATGGGCTAAACGGGGTGCTGCTGTCGGTCGTCGACATCCTGCGTGAGCACAACACCACGCTGGTGCTGTCGGCCACCGAGGCGAAGGTGTTGCGGGAAGCTTTCGGCGCCGAGACGCGGGATGGCCGTGCCGATTTGGGGGGGCGCATCAGCCGCAAGAAGCAGATCGTGCCCGCGCTGGAAACGCACTTCACGCCGCAGGGCTGAATCTTTCCGCCGCGCCCTATGCTGCGGGGATGACGGATCTGGACTGGCTCTTTGCGCGGCAACGCTTCGGGGTCCATCCTGGCCTGGGCCGAGTGCAGGCGCTCCTCACCCGGCTGGGCGAACCCCAGCGGAATTTCCGAAGTGTGCTGGTGGGAGGCACCAATGGCAAAGGCAGCACGGCGGCTTCTCTGGCCGCGATGCTGACCGCCTCGGGCACCCGCACGGCCCTCTTCACCAGTCCGCACCTCACCCGGTTCGCGGAACGGTTTTTGGTGGATGGACGGGAGTGTCCGGCCGAGAGGGTCGGGGACGCCTTGCGCCGGGTGCGCCCCCACGCCGAGGCCGCCGAAGCCTCTTTCTTTGAGATCGTGACGGCGCTGGGTTGCCTGCTGTTCGCGGAGGCTGGGGTGGAGGTCGCCGTGATGGAGGTGGGCCTGGGGGGGCGTCTGGACGCCACGAACATTCTGGACCCGGACCTCAGCGTGATCACGACGGTGGCCCTGGACCACACCGAGATTCTGGGCGAAACCGTGGAGGCCATCGCGGAGGAGAAGGCGGGCATCCTGCGTCCGGGGCGCCCAGCCGTCACCGGAGTGGACCCGGCCCTCTGGCCCCGGCTAGAAGCCCAGAGTGCGAACCTGTGGGCGCTGGGCCGTGAGGTGCAGGTGGAGGCCCAGTCCAGGGGGTGGGACGGCTGGAACCTGCGGATTAGGTTGCCGGACGTTCCCCTCGACCTGCGGACGCCGCTGCTGGGCGAGCATGGTGCCCGGAACGCGGCGCTCGCGGCGGCGGCGGCCTGGCGGCTGGGGGTGGGCGAGCCTGCCATCCGCGTCGGGGCCGCCGGGGTGGTCTGGCCGGGGCGGATGGAGGTACTGCCGTGGCGGGGGGGCCGGGTGTTGCTGGACGGGGCGCACAACCCGGCAGGAGCACACGCCCTCGCGTCGGCGCTGCGGGATCTGGGTACAGGCCCTCTGCCGCTGATCTTCGGGGCGGCGTCCGGCAAGGATGTGGCCGGGGTAGCGTCAGCGCTGCGGGAGGCCGCCTCGGAGGTGATCCTGACCCGTGCCCACCTGAGTCCACGGGTGCTTCCTCCAGAGGAATTGGCTCCCCACTTCGCGGGCACGCCCGTGCGCCTGGCCGACTCACCTCAGGACGCTCTGGCCCTGCTGCCGGAGGGCGGCACCGCCGTCGTGTGCGGCAGCCTCTACCTGATCGGGGAGGTGCGGCCCCTGCTGCTAGGCGAGGTGCCCGAGACTCGGGAACGCTGGCAATAGGCTGCCCTTTCACTGAAACGCCCCCGAGCGGGCGCTGGGGGCGGGGGGTCATCGGGGGCTCAGACCGCGTGTCTACGTTCGGCCTGAGTCACGAGGTAGGCGCGGGTGGCGTTCAGCCAGGCCTGGGCCAGCGGGCTCTGGGGATGCTGGCGGTCTTGCAGCGCCCGCAGACCCACGCTGAGGTGGCGCTCAATCTGCCGGATGGCCCGCAGCCCCCCCTCATTCTCGGCCTCGATCAGGGTGTTCAGCACGGTGGTGGGATGAGCGTGACCGCTGCGAAGACTCGCGGCGATGATGTCGAATGCACGCATGAGGCCCTCCTGGGGCGGGTGGGCGGAAAAGGGGACGGCGGGCAGAGGCCCTGATCCTAGCAGGACCCCTCGGCGGAGGCAAGAAGAACGTGCCTTTATTCTGTATTGACCGTACCGGGGGGCGGTGTTACACTCCGACTGGGAACGTCCGGTTCTGCCCACAGGCAACTCGCCTGCCCGGAGCAGGGGGCGTCCCAGGCGACCGCCGCCCGAGCCGGGGGGTGCGCCGCCGCAGCCAAGGAGGTGAATGATGAAACTGCATGAACGGCTCCGCGAACTGCGCAGCGAACGCGGGCTGCGGCTCAAGGACGTCGCCGAGAGCGCCGGAATCAGCGTGCCCTATCTCAGCGACCTGGAGCGGGGCCGCACCAATCCCAGCCTGGAGACCCTCCAGACGCTGGCCGGGGCGTACACCATCACGGTCCATGACCTGCTGGAAGGCGTCGAGTTCTACGGCGACTCCACCGAGGGGGCGCTGCCCAAGGGCTTGGCCGACCTGGTGGCCGACCCCACCCTGGGTGCCCAGCTCACGCCCGACTGGATCCGGACCCTGTCGCGCATCGAGTTGCGTGGCAAGCGGCCCCGCGACAAGGGCGACTGGTACGAGATCTACCTGCATCTCAAGCGAATCCTGGGCTAACTCCCAGTGGAACAATGCCGGGCCGGGAAGCTGCATGCTCCCGGCCCGTTTTCGTGGCGATGCAGGACCCGATCAGGCGGTCAGGCTGCGCCCAGCGTCCGCGCCGCCCCGCGTGAGCAGCAGGGTCCCGGCGCCCCAGGCCCCGCCGACAAGGGCCACCACCAGGGCCAGCGGCGGAACGGCGAGACACAGGGCCAGCACCCCCAGACCCAGCACGCTGCCCACTGCGTCGGGCTGCGGAAGGCGGAACCGGCAGGCCAGCACCCGCCCGGCGTCATAGGCGCTGACGCTCAGGCCGGTGGCGATCAGCAGGAAGGCCGCCGCGAGGGCGAACAGGCTCGGCACCAGCAGCCCGCTCAGCGCCAGCGCGAGGGCCGGGCCGATCAGGGCCGCGAGGGCCAGCACCCCCAGCGCCAGGGTCCGCAGCGGGGCGTGGCGCTGCCGCCGGGCCAGCAGCGGTGCGGCGCCCGTCACGAACAGCAGGCCCAGGGCGCCCGCCGTCAGCGCCAGGAAGACCGGTCCCCACGCCGCCCCGCCCAGCCAGCCCAGCAGGGGCCGGAAAGCCGAGGCCGTCGCCAGTCCCAGCCCGGTGGGGGGCGGGGTCTGCTGCGCGGTCGCGTCCCCCGGTGCCCGGCCCAGCAGGGCGTGGACCTGGCCGCGCACCTCGGCGCCGGGCGCCCGCCGCACGTCCCCGAAGAGGGTCACGACCTCGCCCTCCACCCGTGCGCCAGGCAGCAGCCGCACGTCGCCGCCCACCACGATCACGTTGCCCGCGACTGGCCCCCCCACGGTCCGGGTCTGCCCCAGGGTGATGCCGCTGTGCTGCGCGGCCTGGTAAAGCGGCGGCAGGGTCAGCGCCGCCGACAGCACGAAACCCCCGGCGCCCAGCCGCTGTACGGCGGGCGTGGGCTTCCAGACGATCAGGGCACTGACCAGGAGCAGCAGCCCCATACCCAGCCCCACCAGTGGCGAGAGTCCGGCAACCAGGCCCTGAAGCACGTCGGCCCCCGCCGCGAGGCCGGGCCACGCCTCGGTGACTCCCAGCAGCGTCAGGCCCACCAGCAGGCCCCCCACCAGCAGGGTGGGGGCGGGGTTGTGCGGGCGGGGTGGGGGGGCGGAAGGCGTGGGCACCGCTCCCCGCGCGTCCGCACCGATGCGGGCCGTGACAGCGGCGGCCAGCGAGCCGGGCAGGACTGGGCCAGAACGCAGCGCCGCGCTCCAGGCGACCTCACTCGCCACGGCCGGGGCCACCGACCTCGTCGCGGGTGGGGGCAGGGTGCCCAGCCGGGCCGACAGCCCCACCTCCCGCGCGACCTCAGCGGCGATCCGGCGGGACGGCGCGGGGAGGGCACCGGCCGTCAGATGGGCACTCCAGGCGATCTCGGAGGCCAGGTCGGGGGCCAGGGAGTGGGCAGGCCGGGGCGGCTCCAGCATCCGCAGCAGCGTCTCGGCGTGGGTCAGACTCGCCCGCAAGCGCCCGAACTCGGGGTCGTGCGACAGCGCGGCGACCTGCGCCCGCTCGGCCCCGGTGAGTTCACCGTCGGCCTCGCGGCGCAGCAGGTCGAGCCAGTCTCCCCGCTCTGCCGTCCCCATACGCCCCTGTTACGCGGGTGGGACCGCCCCGGTTCCCGGGTCCGGCCGGTGGTCGGGGGCCGCGTAGTCGCCGCTCTTGCCCCCAGCCTTGTACAGCAGGCGCACGCCGTCGATGGTCAGCGCCTTGCTGCTCGCCTTGAGCATGTCGTAGACGTTCAGGGCCGCCACCGTCACAGCGGTCAGGGCTTCCATCTCCACGCCGGTCGGGGCCGTGGTGTGGACCGTCGCCACGACGCGCACGCCCTCCGGTTCCAGGGTGACCGTCACCTCCGCCCCGGTCACGGGGATGGGATGACACAGCAGCACGAGGTCGGCGGTGCGTTTGCTGCCCGCCAGCCCCGCCAGCCGCGCGACCGTGAGGGGGTCGCCCTTGGGAGTGCGGCCCGCCTGCAGTGCGGCGCGGGCTTCCGGGGGCAGGCGCACCCAGCCCTCGGCGGTGGCGCTGCGGGCGGTGGCGGCCTTGGCACTCACGTCCACCATGCGCGGTTCGCCGTCCCGGAAGTGGGTGAGGCCGGGGGCCTCCCCGGTCACTCGTCGCCTTCCGGCAGCTTCAGGTCGCGCAGCCCCGCGAAGGGGTTCTGCTTGGCGTGCACGGTGCCTTCCGGGATGCCCAGCAGGTCGTCGATCTCCTCGACCGGCACGCGGGCGCTGTGCTCGCACGGTCCCTCGTTGAGGTCGTGGCCGCACACCTGGCACAGCCCCAGGCAGTCGGGGGCGTGCAGCACGCTCAGCGGGGCGGCCAGCAGCGCCGTTTCCGCGAGGTAGGCGCTGAGGTCGAGGTCGGGGTCGCCGAAGACCAGCACGTCCTCGCCGCTCTCAGCTTCCTCCAAGTGGGGGAGGGTGACGGCGGGGTCGTAGCGCAGCAGGGTGCCGAGTTGCAACTCCAGCGGCACGGGCACGTCACGCAGGCAGCGGGCGCACTCCATGACCAGCGTGGGCGAGAACTCGCCCTGGAGGTACATCTCGCCGCCGCCCAGCGGGTTGACGTCGATCTCGTAGGGGGCAGGTTCGGCAAAGGTGAGGCGCTGCTCCTCGCCGCCCTGCTCGTAGGTGAGGTGGTCGAGGGTGCCCTCGGCGTGCGCGTCGGCGTCGCGCCGCAGGGCGGTTCCCAGGTGAATGCGGGGCGTGTCGGTCATCCGCCCATCATAGGGCCGCCCCCGTCCCGGCGACCGCGCTGTGGGCACGGTCCGCAGATCAGGCCAGCTCGACGATGCTGCCGTCCGAGATGGTGAGCTTGTGGGTGCTCGGAACCGTGCGCCCCCCGCGCACCTGCGCCCGCACGCCGAGCAGGCAGTCCTGAAGCCGGGTGTGGACGTTCTCGATGCGGGCTTCGGCGTCCACCACGCTGTGTTCGACCTCGGCATGGCGAATCACGCTCTCCCGGCCCACGCTGGTGAAGGGGCCGATATAGGCGTCCTCCACGACCACGCCCTCGCCCAGCAGCACCGGCCCCACGATCTTGCTGCGGATCACCCGCGCGGAGGCGGGCACGATGACCCGCCCGGTGAGACGCGACTCTTCGACCTCGCCCTGCACGTCGGGCGTGATCTGCTCCAGCAGCAAGCGGTTGGCGTCCAGCAGGTCGGCGGGGCGCCCGGTGTCCTTCCACCAGCCCTCCACCCGCTGCCCCAGCACCCGCTCGCCGCGCTCGATCAGGCCCTGGATGGCGTCGGTGATCTCGTACTCGCCCCGTGCCGAGGCGGGCATGCCGTCGAGCACCCCGAACACCTGCGGGGTAAAGCAGTACAGCCCCGCCACCGCCATGTTGCTGGGCGGATTCTTGGGCTTTTCCACCAGCCGGGTGATACGGTCGCCGTCGAGTTCGGCCACCCCGAAGGCGGTGGGGTCGGCCACCTCCACCAGGGCGATCACGGCCGCTGGCCCCTCGGCCTCGAAGCGCTCGATAAAGGGCCGCACCCCGTGTTCAAACAGGTTGTCACCCAGGTACACGCAGAAGTTGTCCCCGCCCACCCACTCGCGGGCCGTCAGGACGGCGTGCCCCAGCCCGAGCTGCTCATGCTGGTCGATCAGGGTGACGTGGGCGCCGGGGGCCTGCTCCAGCGTCTGTTCGATCTCGGCGCGGGTGGCGTCCGAGACGATGATGCCGACCTCGGAGATTCCGGCGGCCAGCAGGGTCCGCAGCGCGTGCACGATGATGGGCGCCCCCGCCACCGGCAGCACCGGCTTGGGGCGGGTATAGGTGAGGGGACGCAGGCGGGTGCCCAGGCCAGCGGCCGGAATGATCGCTTTCATTGCCCGCATCATTCCACGCGCCTCAGCCGCGCGACTTGAGGAAAGGTGCAGGAATGCCCGCCCAGCGGGGCCGGAGCCGACTAAACAAAAACCCCCGCCGGAGGGCGGAGGCTTCTGGTCGTGGTGACCCCAACGGGATTCGAACCCGTATCGCTACCTTGAAAGGGTAGTGTCCTAACCGTTAGACGATGGGGCCACACCACTTCAGTTTGCATTGGCGCGTGGCCTCCGCTGACTGCCTTTCAAGGGGCGCCGTTTCCGGCACGCACAGGAGAATACCGGTCAGGAACACGTTCGTCAACAGGGGGCGCGAAAGAGGCCCGCGCCCCCCCCCGCGCCTTACATGTGCAGGGCGCGTTTGTCGGCGGCCAGCGCCGCTTCCTTGACCACTTCCGAGAGGGTGGGGTGGGCGTGCACGGTGCGGGCGAGGTCCTCGGCGCTGCCGCCGAACTCCATGATGGCGACCGTTTCCCCGATCAGCTCGGAGACGTTGGGGCCGACCATGTGAACGCCCAGAATCTTGTCGGTGTCCGCGTCGGCGACGACCTTCACGAAGCCGCGCGGGTCGCCGTGCCCCAGCGCCCGGCCGTTGGCGCTGAAGGGGAACTGCCCGGCCTTGACGCTGTGGCCCTTCTCCTTGGCCTGTTTCTCGGTTAGGCCCGCCCAGGCGATCTCGGGCGAGGTGTAGATCACCCAGGGAATCACGTCGTAGTTCACGTGCCCGGCCTGCCCCGCCAGCATCTCGGCGAGGGCCACGCCCTCCTCCTCGGCCTTGTGGGCCAGCATTGCGCCGCCGATCACGTCCCCGACGGCGTACACGCCGGGGAGGTTGGTGCGGTAGTGCCCGTCTACCTTGACAAAGCCGCGCTCGTCCAGCTCCAGGCCGACTGCCTCGGCACCCAGGCCCGCCGTGTTGGGCACCCGGCCGATGGAGACGATCAGCTTGTCGAAGCGGGCGGTGATCTCCTGCTCCTTTTCCGTGTAAGTGACGGTCACGCCGGAGTCGTCCTGCTCCACGGCGCTGATGTTCACGCCGAAGTGGAACTCCAGCCCCTGCTTCTGGAACTGCTTGAGGGCTTCTTTGCTCACGGCCTCGTCAGCGGCCATCAGGAAGCCGGGCAGGGCCTCCAGAATGGTCACCTGCGCCCCCAGGCGGCGCCACACGCTGCCCAGTTCCACGCCGATCACGCCCGCGCCGATGATGCCGAGCTTGCCCGGCACCTGCTCGAACGCGAGCGCCCCGCTGTTTTCCACCACATGCCCGCCGAAGGGTGCGAGCGGCAGCTCGCGGGGGCTGCTGCCCGTCGCCACGATGACGTGCCGGGCGACGACCTCGGTCCCGGCCCCCCCGTTTTCAGAGACAGCGACGACCCAGCCGCCCTCGTCCTGGCGGACCAGTCGGCCCAGGCCGTGGAAGGAGGTCACCTTGTTCTTCTTGAACAGGTAGGCGATGCCCCCGGTGAGCTTGTCCACGACGCCTTCCTTGCGGCCTAGCATCTTGCCGAGGTCCACGCGGGCGCCGTCCACCTGAATGCCGTGTTCGGCGGCGTCATGCTGAATCATCTCGAAGCGTTCGCTGGAATCCAGCATCGCCTTGCTGGGAATGCAGCCCACGTTGAGGCAGGTGCCGCCGAGGGAAGCCTTGCCCCCACGCTCGAAGGCGTCCACGCAGGCCACCCGGAAGCCGAGCTGCGCGGCCCGGATCGCGGCCACGTACCCGGCGGGGCCGCCGCCAATCACCATCACGTCATATGCGTCCATACCGTCTCCGAGCGTACCACCCCCCTTCGGGGCGGATTGCGGCGCGTTCCTGGGAGGGAGACAGCGTTAAGGGGACCGGGAGGAGTCAGCGCCGAGAGCTTGTGCGAGCAGCTCGGGATAGAAGGCGTCGGCCAACCTGAGCGCCCCGGCCTCCTCCAGGGTGAACCACGCGACCTCATCGTGTTCTTCGGGTGCCAGATTCGCCGGTGTGCCCGTCCAGCTTTCCACCAGCCAGAAGGAGAGGTCGGCCTCTGGCGTCACCTCCCGGCGCAAGAGGGAAGCCTGGCGAACCTCGGTGCCCAGTTCCTCGCGCAGCTCACGGGACAGGGTCGCCTGCGGGGATTCGCCCGCCTCCGTGTGCCCACCGGGAAGGTCCCACACGTCTGGGTACCACGCCCGGTCGGCGCGGCGGTGGCACAGCAGCACGCGGCCTTCCCGCACGAGCACCCCGCACAGGACGACATGCCGAGGGTCGCTCACGCCCGCAACGCCGCGTAGGCCGACGCCACCCGCGCCGCCACCGCCGCGTTGTGCCGCACGAGCGCGATGTTGGCCGCGAGGCTGCGGCCCTCCGTGATCTCCACGATGCGGCCCAGCAGGTACGGCGTCGTCTCCTTGCCCGTCAGCCCCAGGGCGGCCATGTCCGCGAGCGCCCGCTCGATGTGGGGGGTGATTTCCTCAGCGGGGATCTCAGCCTCTTCGGGAATCGGGTTGGCGAGCAGCACGCCGCCCCTCAGCCCCAGCGACCACTTGGCGTGCAGGACGCGGGCAGCTTCGGCCTCCGAGGCGACCGTCAGCGGGGAGGCGAAGCCGCTGCGGCGCGAGTAGAAGGCCGGGAACTCCTCACTGCCCAGCGTGATGGCGGGCACGCCCTGGGTTTCGAGGACCTCCAGCGTGAGGCCGATGTCGAGGATGCTCTTGACCCCGGCGCTCACCACGCACACGTCGGTACGGGCGAGTTCGGTCAGGTCGGCGCTGATGTCCATCGTCTCGCCCGCCCCCCGGTGCACGCCGCCCGTGCCTCCGGTGGCGAAGACCCGGATGCCCACCAGCGAAGCGATCCGCATGGTGGACGCCACCGTGGTCGCCCCGTGCCGCCCGAGCGCCACCGTGACGGGGAGGTCGCGGGTGCTGATCTTCTGCACGTTCCTGTCGGTCGCCAGCAGCTCCAGCTCGTCGGGCGTCAGGCCCACCTTGAGGCGCCCACCCAGCACGGCGACCGTGGCGGGAATGGCCCCGTGCTCGCGCACGACGGCCTCCACGCCCCGCGCCATCTCGACGTTCTGGGGGTAGGGCATCCCGTGGCTGATGATGGTGCTTTCCAGGGCGACGACGGGCTGGCCGCCCGCGAGCGCGTCGGCGACCTCGGGGTGGAGGTCGGTCAGGGCGGCAACTTCGGGGCGGAGGGGGGCATAGGTAGGCATGGGGACTCCTTGGGGAACGAGGGGCGGGGGATTCAGGGTTGCGGGCGCCCGAGGCGCGAGCGCACGGCGGCGGGGGTGAGGGTGGGGGAGACGGTGTGCGGGCTTTCGACCGTGAGGGCAGCGGCGGCGTGGCCGTGCCGGGCGGCCTCCTCCGGGTCGGCCCCGCCCAGCAGCGCGGCGAGATACGCGGCGAGCATCGCGTCCCCTGCGCCTGTCACGTCGGCCACGTCGGCAGGCAGGGCGGGGAGTTCGGCCACGCCCTCCGGGCCGGAGAGCAGGCTTCCGCGTTCGCCCCGGCGCACCCACACGGTGTCGATGCCCTGGCCGTGCAGTTCGCTCGCCGCGTCCCGGAGGGTCTCCAGCGTGTCCGGGACCGCCCGGCCCACCAGCGCCCCGAGTTCCCCGACATTCGGGGTGACGGTGTGGGGGGGGAGGCCCGAGGCCAGCGCCGGGAGCAGCCGCGCGGCCTTGGGTTCGCTGACCGGCTCGAAGACGACTGGGACGCCCGCCTCGGTGCAGAGGGAGAGCAGGTGCGTGAGCGTGTCGGGACTCAGGTTGCCGTCCGCGACGACCCAGGCGGCCCCGCGCAGCACCCCCCGGCGTTCCTGCACGGCGGCGGGGGTCAGCGCGTCCATGCTTCCCATCGCGGCGACGGCGATCAGCAGTTCGCCCCGGTCGTCCAGCACGGCCGTGTAGGTGCCTGTCGGCCCGTCCAGACGCAGGACCGAGCGCACGTCCACCCCCGCCGCTTCCGTCTCGCGCAGCAGCAGGTCGCCGTGGGGGTCACGGCCCACCGCCGCAATCAGGCGCGTGTCCACCCCCAGCCGCGCAAGGTTCTCGGCGATATTGCGGGCCACGCCGCCGGGGGCCTGGGTCCCCGTACCGGGATTGCTGGTGCCAGGTACGGCGGGCGCGAGCGTCCGGGCCTTGATGTCCATGTTCGCTCCGCCGAACACGACCACGTAGGGGGCAGCGTCGGGGGCCACCACGTACCCGCGCCCCAGCAGCGCCCCCTTGCGGATCAGGTTGCTGACATGCACGTTCACCGCCCCCCGCGAGGTGCCCAGCCGCCGGGCGAGTTCCTCCGGCGTGCTCAGCGGGGCCTCGCGGATCAGGGTCAGCAGGTCGCGTTCACGGTCGGTCAGGGACGGGGGCATGACTTAATCAAGATAAGCCGCTTATATTCGCTTAAGCAAGAGGTCGGTCAGTCCTCGCCGCCTCCCAGAGGGCGAGTGTCTCCTGGGCCTCGTCTACGTGCATCTGCTCGACTAGGGCGCCCCGGTAGGTCGCCACGCTGCGCCCTTCTTGCCTTGCCTGGGTCCACGCCGCGATCAGGCCCCGTGCCGCCTCCGCTTCCACCTCCGACACCCCTAAGGCCCGGTTGGCAATCTCGATCTGACCCGGATGAATGACCGTCTTGCCGGAAAAGCCCAGCGTGCGGCCCTGTCCGCATTCTCGCTCGAAGCCTTCGGGGTCGCGCACGTCGTTGTAGACGGCGTCCAGCGGCACCTTGCCGTGAGCGCGGGCGGCGAGGACCACCGCCGAGAGGGCGTGCAGCAGCGGCGTCCGGGCGGGGTCGGGCCGGGTCCGCAGCGCCCGCGCGAGGTCATTCGCCCCCACGATCAGGCCCGCCACGCCGGGGGCGGCGGCGATCCCGGCGGCGTGCAGCACGCCGGTCGGCGTCTCGATCATGGCCCAGAGGGGCACGCGCAGGTGCAGGTCGCGCACGGTGGCGGCGTCCTCCACCTTGGGCAGCACCAGCCCGTCGGCTCCGGCCCGCAAGGCCAGCTCGCGGTCGGCGTGTTCCCAGGGGGTGCCCAGGCCGTTGACCCGCACCAGCACGGGACAGGGCCACGGCGTCCGCAGCGCGGCGGCCACGTTCTCACGGGCGGCGTCCTTGTGCTCGGGTGCGACGGCGTCCTCCAGGTCGAGAATCACCGCGTCCGCGCCCAGCGTGCGGGCCTTTTCCACGGCGCGGGGCTTGTCACCCGGCACGTACAGCACCGAGCGCCACGGCCTAACGCTCACGCCGCTCCTCCTTGCGGCGGGACCGCGCCGCGCTCGACGCGAGCAGGAAGGGCAGCAGGGCCAGCACGAAGCGCAGGGGGCGGGGCAGACGGATCATGTCTCCAGCGTAAGGCCCCAGATGCTCGCCGGGGCCAGTTCCAGCACGTTTCCGGCGGGGTCGTGAAAATACAGGCTCTCGCCCCGGTTGCCCCAGGCGTAACGGGTGACGCGCAGGCCGTGGCCCTCCAGCCGCGCCTGCCACCCGTCTGTCTCCTCCCCCGGAATGGCGAGGCAGGCGTGTCCGCCCGGCTTGCCCGCGTGCGGCGGCACGTCGCCGGGCTGGGCGCTGGCCTCCGGATGGAAGATCAGCAGCATGGAGCCGTCGAGCCGGTAGAAGAGGTGCCGACCCGCGACTTTGCCGAACAGGGACAGGCCGAGCACCTCCGAATAGAAGGTCTCGGCCCGGTCGAGGTCGTCCACGTAGAGGCAGGTTTCCAGGGCACGCATGGGGAGAGCTTAGGACACGCGGTCAGCGATCAGCTTTCAGCAACAGCGTCTCTGGCTGAGGGCTGATTGCTCCTACGGCAGCAGCACCCGCGGCGTCGGCCCCGGCCCCAGGGCGCGGCGCTGCACCTCGCGCAGGGTGGCGTCGCCGCTTGCCTGCACGCCGTGGCGCCGGAAGGAGGTGGCGAGGCTCTGGGCGTCGCGGGCGAGCAGGTCGCGGAAATGGGGGTTCTGGCGGGTGGTCAGTTGCGGAAAGTCGATGATCGTCACGGTGTTCTCCCACCACAGGAGGTTGTAGGTGCTGTAGTCGCCGTGGGCGTAGCCCAGCCGCAGCATGTCTGCCATGCCGGACAGGGCCTGATCCCAGGCGCGGCGGGCTTCCTCAGGCGTGAGCGAGGCTTCGCTCAGGCGCGGGGCGGGCTGGTCCTCGTGCCCGATCAGGCGCATCAGGACGGCGGGGGCGGTCGCGCTGTAGTCGAACGGCGAGGGACCGACGAGCGGTTCGGGCACGTTCAGCCCCGCCTCCCAGAGATGCCACAGGTGCGTGTACTCGGCGCAGACCCAGCCCTGGTGCAGCATCTCCAGCCCCTTGCGGCTGCGGCCCGCCATCGCCTTGGCCGCCCGCGCGTCGGGGATGTACACCCCGGCGCGGTAGACCTCGTCGCGCTGGAAGGAGCGGGCCTGAAGGTCGCGGTAGAGCTTGAGCAGCAGCGTGCCACGCGGCCCACGGGCGACGTAGGCGGTGGCTTCCTTGCCGCTCTTGAGTTCGGCGAGCACTTCGGTGACGTGGCCCAGCGCCTTCAGGCGGGCGATCACGTCGTCTTCAGACGTGTCCTCGCCCTCGGCGGTCAGGGCGGCGACGCGGCGGCGGCCCTGGGGGGCGCGGCGCTGGCGGCGGAACTTCTCCTCGCCGGGGGCGTCGTCGCCGTAGAAGCGGCCCTTCATGGGCGCTCCGGGGGATTAGGGGGTGTGGATAAGCATGGTCCAGGGGGAAGATGCGGCAAAGCGGCTCCTGTTGAATCGGGCGGGGGCGGCGGGGAAGGTCCCCTGGGTCGCGGTCCGGCGGACAGTCAGGTTGTCGGTCATATGCAGCACCTCCTCTCGGTGATGGAACCACCGTAGCAGGTGAATCCCACCCCTGCCACAGTTGGAGCGGGCGCTAGGCCATCAGGCGTAGGGGGAGAACTGCCCGGCCCCGCCGTAGCCCCCCGCACGATTTCCCTAAACCGGCCTTGCGGTCGTCAACATCGGCCCCGCCCGCCCGCTGACGAGACTGGGGCTCCAGTTGCCCCCGGCAGACGGGTGCGGCCCCCGGTCCTCGGTTCGGTGGCCCCTCCTGCCTGCTCGAAAGGACCATTGCCTTCATGCCACAACGCATCCGGGTCCGCGTGCCCGACCCTGCCCCCGAGCCTCTCCCCGCCGAAGTCGCCGTCCTTCCCGAGCCGGAGCCCCCCGCCCCACCCCCCCGCGACGCCCGCCCGGTGGCGGAGCTGGAAGTCGCCGCGCCGCCCCCCGAACCCCGGCGCCGGGGCCGCCCGTCCAAAGACATGCAGCGGGCCGAGCGGCTCGCCCGCGAGGTCTTCGGCTACGACCACCTGCACCCCGCCCAGCAGGAGGCGATCCAGAGCGTCCTCCGGGGCCACGACACCCTGGCGATCATGCCCACGGGCAGCGGCAAGTCGGCCATCTACCAGATCGCCGCGCTCTCGCTGCCCGGTCCCACGGTGGTCGTTTCCCCCCTGATTGCCCTGCAACGCGATCAGGTCGAAGCGCTGGAGGAGGCTGCCCCCGGTCAGGCCGCCCTGATCAACTCGGCGGTGCGTCCCGCCGACCGGGAAGCCGCGTGGGAGGCGCTGGAGGAGGGCGACCTCGAATTCATCTTCCTGGCACCCGAGCAGCTTGCCAGCGAGGAGACGCTGGAGCGGTTGCGCTCGGCTGAGCCGTCCCTCTTCGTGGTGGACGAGGCGCACTGCGTCTCGGAGTGGGGCCACGCCTTCCGGCCCGAGTACCTGCGGCTGGGGTCGGTGGTCGAGGCGCTGGGGCATCCCACGGTGCTCGCGCTGACCGCGACCGCCTCGCCCCCGGTGCGCTCGGAGATCGTGGAGCGCTTGGCGATGCGGGAGGCGCGGGTGCTGGTGCGCGGCTTTGACCGCCCCAACATCCGGCTCGCGGTGCGGCCCTTTGCCGACGCGGGCACCAAACGCGCGGCGCTCGTGGACGAGGTGGTGGGCACCCAGGGACCCGGCATCGTGTACGCCGCCACCCGCAAGGCGGCCGAGGCCCTCGCCGCCGACCTCGGGGCGCGGGGGGTCCGGGCCGCGGCCTACCACGCGGGCATGGGCACCGCTGCCCGCGAGAGCGTGCAGGGGGACTTCATGACCGACGAGCTGGAGGTGATCGTGGCGACCACCGCCTTCGGCATGGGCATCGACAAGCCGAACGTGCGCTTCGTGCACCACCTCGACATCTCCGGGTCGGTCGACGCCTACTACCAGGAGATCGGGCGGGCCGGGCGCGACGGCGGGGCGGCGCAGGCGACCCTGTTCTACACGCCGGGCGACCTGAACCTGCGCCGCTTTTTTGCCGGGAGTGCCCTGATCGACGCCGATCAGGTGGAACAGGTGCTGCGGGCCGCCCAGGACGCGGACGGCCCGGTCGACCCCGGCGAGCTGCGCGAGGAAACGGGCCTCTCGCCCAGCCGCCTGCTCAGTGCGGTGAGCCGCCTGGAGGAGGTCGGGGCGCTGGAGGTGCTGCCCGGCGGGGAGGTCACGGCCGTGCAGGGCAGCGTGTCCCCCGAGGCAGCGGCCCAGGCCGCGCTCGCGCAGGAACACCGCCGCGCCTACGAGCGTTCGCGGCTGGAGATGATGCGGGCCTACGCCGAGACGGAAGGCTGCCGCCGGGAGTTCCTGCTGAACTACTTCGGGGAAGGGTACCCGGCTCCTTGCGGAAGCTGCGACCGCTGCGAGGCGGGCCTGGCGGCTTCTGCCCCCGACCCCGAAACCCTGCCCTTCGCCCTGGGCACCCGCGTCGCGCACCCCACCTTCGGGGAGGGCCTTGTCATGCGCTACGAGGGCGAGAAGGTGACTGTGCTGTTCGACCAGCAGGGCTACCAGACGCTCTCGCTGGGCTTTGTGCTCGCTCACGACCTCTTGCAGGCGGTTCCGGCCTAGCGGTCAGTCCTCCCACTCGGCCACCGGGATGAAGTCCACTCCCTCCGCTTCGGTCCCCGTGACCCGGTAGCGGCTGTCGAAACGCACGACGAATTCCCCCCGGTCGAAGTGCTGCGGGCTGATGACCGGTTTGCGGAAGAGGTAGCCGCCCCCGTCGTCCGCGCCGATGTGGGCGGCCTTGGTAAAGCGGAACTCGACCACCTCGCCGTGCCCGCGCGTGCGCACCCGCACCCGGAAGGTGCCGGGGTCGTCCTGCCGCACCAGGGGATGCCCTGCCCCGGCGGAACCGCGCTTCAGCCAACCGAACATCACAGCCCCTGCATCAGCCGGGTGAGCAGCCGGACGTGGTCAGGCCAGCGGTCGAGCCGGACGTGTTCGTGGGCGGCGTGCGCCCCGTCGCCGGGGGCGCCCAGCCCGTCGAGGGTGGGGCACAGCGGCGCGGTGAAGTTGCCGTCGCTGCCGCCCCCCACGACCTCGCCCGTGACCTCGAAGCCGAGTTCGCGGGCCACCGCCTGCGCCTGCTCGAAGAGGCGCTCGGTGCCGGGACCGCGCTCGAAGGGCGGACGGTTGAGGCCCCCCGTCACCGTCAGGGCCACGCGGGGGTCCTGCGGTTCCAGTGCCTCGATGCCCGCCGTCACCCGTTCGGCTTCGGCCAGCGTCGCCACCCGCACGTCGATGTCCAGCGTGCAGGCCGCCGGAATCACGTTCACGGCCCCGCCTCCCGCGATCCGGCCCACGCTCACGGTGGTGCCCACCTCTGGGCGGGCCAGCGCCTGCACCGCGAGGACCGCGCGGGCGGCTTCGGTGATCGCGCTTGCCCCCTCCTCCGGCTTGTTGCCCGCGTGCGAGGCGACCCCCTGAAAGTGCAGGTGAAAGTCGCCCACGCCCTTGCGCCCCACCTTCAGCGCGTGGGTGTCGGCCACGGGGGGCTCGATCACCAGCACGGCGCGGCTTTCCCTGGCCGCCGCCTCGATAGGCTCCCGGCTGCCTGGGCTGCCGATCTCCTCGTCGGGGGTCAGCAGCAGGACCACGCCACCGCGCGGCCAGCCATCCCTCAGCGCCCGCAGCGCGTGGAAGGCGCCCACCAGGCCCGCCTTCATGTCGTAGGTGCCGGGGCCATAGGCGCGGTCGCCCTCCACCCGCCAGGGCATCGTCGCCAGGGTGCCGTGCGGCCAGACTGTATCGGCGTGCGCGAGGATCAGCAGGGGCCGCGCCGCCCCCGTCACCCCGAAGGCAAAGCGCCGGGTGCCGCCGGAGAGGTGCTCGACCGTGGCCCCCAGGTCCAGCGCCCAGGCTTCGGCCACATCCATCACGCGGGCGATGGCAGCGGGATCCGTGGAGGGCGACTCGATCTCGGTGAGCACCCGCAGATCGTCCAGCAGGGCAGTCAGGTCCGGGGCAGGGGGCAGGGACACCATGCGGTCATGGTATAGCGGGAACCAAACGCGGCGCCCCCGCCTGGGGTCAGGGGGGGCGCGGGGTGAGCGGGCGCGGTCAGGTCAGCAGCGCGACCTGCTGGGGATCGGCCTGCACGGTGACGCGGCCCTTGAGGTACAGGTCGTTGAGCGCCTGCGGGCCGAAGATGCGGGCCAGCCGGGTGCTCGTGAGTTCGATGGTGGTGGTGACCGTCTGGGCCGACCGACCGGGGCGCAGACGCACCCGCACGACATTGAGGGTGCCCGGGACCCAGGTACACGACAGTTCCTGCATGGGGGCCTCCTGAGGGATAAAGACGGTAAAGCGTCCGCCGAAAAGCGGGACAGCGATCTTCCGGGAGATCCGGTATCCCCAGCGTAATCGGGCCACCTGAGGGCTCCCGCCAGGGGCGACCGAGGCGGCCTTGAGCCTGGCCTCATGAGACCGCTCCCCCCGACTGGCCGGACGCCGCGCCCCTGTGCTTGACTGCGGCATGTCACAACCCGGTCCCGTGCCGCCCGGCCCCGAGAGCCTGCTCGCCCTCCAGTTCCCCTCCGATCCCCAGGTCAGCCCGGACGGGACACGGGTCACCTACGTCCTCACGCGGGTGGAGGAAGAAGACCCCCGGAAGACCGACCCCGACTTCCCCAAGCCGCGCTACCGCTCGGCGGTGTGGCTCGCGGGCGGCGGCGAGGAAGCCCGGCCCCTCACGCGGGGCGAGGGCCGCGACACCTCGCCGCGTTGGTCGCCGGACGGGACGGCACTCGCCTTCGTGCGCGAGGGGGGCGGCGAGAAGGGCCAGCTTTTCGTGCTGCCGCTGGAGGGCGGGGAGGCGCGGCGGGTCACCCGCTTCCGCAACCCCGTGCAGGACGTGCAGTGGAGTCCGGACGGCCGCTTCCTTTCCTTCCTGACCACCGCCGACGACGAGGATGGGCGCGATGAGCGCGGCGAGGCCCGCGTGATCACCCGTCCGCGCTACCGCTTCAACGGCCGCGACTGGCTGCCCGAGCGCCCCGCCCGGCTGTGGCGCTACGACGTGGCGGCCGAGCGGCTGGAGGAGTGGCACGCGCCCGAGGTCGAGGTCACCGGCTACGCCTGGCTCCCCGACAGCTCCGGCGCCTTGCTGATCTCCTCGGAGAGCGAGATGGACGCGGCCCAGTGGCGCCAGGAGGTCTACCGCCTCGCCCACAGCGGCGAGCGCGAGCAAGTGACCCACTGGAATTCCGCGGTTCAGGCGGTCGTGCCGCACCCCGACGGCGAACGCTTCGTGATCGTGGGCCGCCCCGAGGGCAAGGGCAGCCCGGAGGACGCCCACCTCTTTCTCGTGGGGCCGGGTGGCGAGTGGCGGCGGCTGGATGAGGGCTGGGACTTCCCAGTCGGCAACATCGTGGGCGGGGACATGCACGTGGGGGCCTTTCCCGCGCTGCCGACCTGGCTGGACGCAGACACCCTGCTCGTCAGCAGCACGGTGGGCGGCTCCTGCGGCCTGTTCCGGGTGGGGCTGGATGGCAGCGTCACCGCGCAGGACCACGACCCGGAGGCGGTCATCCCCGCCTTCACCGCACGCGGGGGCGGCGTGGCCCTGATCCGCGAGCGGGCCGACCGCTTCCCGGAGGTCGAGCTGAACGGGCAGCCCGTCACCGACCTGAACGCGGCGCTTCCCTTTAAGCCCCGCACCCCCGAGCGGGTAACCTTCACCACCGAGGACGGGCAGGAGGGCGAGGGCTGGGTGCTGCTCCCGGACGGTGGGGAACGGGTGCCCGCCATCCTGACCATTCACGGGGGACCGCATACGGCCTACGGGCACGCCTTCACGCACGAGTTCCAACTGATGGCGGCGCGGGGCTACGCCGTGTGCTACAGCAATCCGCGCGGGAGCGTGGGCTACGGGCAGGCGTGGGCGTCGGCGATTCACGGGCGCTGGGGCACCGTGGACATGGCCGACCTGCTGGCCTTCTTCGACCGCTGCCTGGAGGCGCACCCCCGGCTGGACGGCGAGCGCAGTGCCGTGATGGGCGGCAGCTACGGCGGCTACATGACGAACTGGATCACCGGGCACACCGACCGGTTCGCGGCCGCCGTCACCGACCGCTCGATCTGCAACCTGCTGTCCTTTGGCGGGACCTCCGACATCGGCCTGCGCTTCTGGGACGACGAACTCGGGCTGAACTTCCACCGTTCGGCAGATGCGCTGCGGCTGTGGGACATGAGCCCGCTGAAGTACGTCGAGGCGGTCAGGACGCCCACCCTGATCGTCCACTCGGTCCTCGACCACCGCTGCCCGGTCGAACAGGCCGAGCAGTGGTACGCCGCCCTGCACCTGCACGGGGTCCCCACCCGCTTCGTGCGCTTTCCCGGCGAGGACCACGAACTCTCGCGCTCGGGCCGCCCGGACCGCCGCCTGACACGGCTGGAGGAGTATCTGGGCTGGCTCGACCGCTGGCTGGCGTAAGCCTGCTCATCCCAAAGGAGGAGGGCCGGGAGAGATTCCCGGCCCTTCCTGCGTTCAGGCGTTCGCCCTCAGCGTGGCTTACTCGTCGTCGCGGCGCTTGTTGCCCCAGCCCCGGTCGGCGCGGGGACGCGGGCGGAAGGTCTGGTCGCCCTCGTCGCGGGGGCGGAAGCCGCCGCCCTGCCCGCCACGGTCGCCGCCACCCTGGAAACCGCCACGGTCCTCGCGGGGACGGAAGCCCCCACGGTCACCGCCGCCCTGGTAGCCGCCACGGTCTTCACGGGGGCGGAAGCCGCCCTGCCCGCCACGGTCGCCGCCACCCTGGAAACCGCCACGGTCCTCGCGGGGACGGAAGCCCCCACGGTCACCGCCGCCCTGGTAGCCGCCACGGTCTTCACGGGGGCGGAAGCCGCCCTGCCCGCCACGGTCGCCGCCCCCCTGGTAGCCGCCACGGTCCTCGCGGGGACGGAAGCCCCCACGGTCGCCGCCGCCCTGGTAGCCGCCACGGTCTTCACGGGGGCGGAAGCCGCCACCTTGACCACCACGGTCGCCGCCACCCTGGAAGCCGCCACGGTCCTCGCGGGGACGGAAGCCCCCACGGTCGCCGCCGCTCTGGGCACCCTGGCTCTCGCGCAGTTCCCGCATCTCGCGGCGCAGGCCACGAATTTCCTTGCTCTGCGCTTCGAGCATTTCCTTCATCTCGGCCAGCATCTCGATCAGGTCGTCGGCGTCGATGTACTCGTCGGCGTCCTCGTCCCCGTCGGTCTCGGCATCATCGGCTCCGCCCAGGCTGGCGGCCATCACGCCTTCCTGCTCGTCTTCCTGGGCATCGAGCACGGGGTCCTCGTCGGGCTCGCCCGCGAGTTCGGGGAGGATGTCCTGCACTTCCTGGGGGGTTTGCTCATCGGTAATCTGCTCGGACATGGGCTGCTGGGCCGTGCCCTCGGTCGTCGCCGCGTCGTCCGTGAGGTGCGGTCTGGTGTCGTCGGTCATGGGGATCCTTTCCCTGGGGTCACGCGGGGGCCGGATGTCGGCCGCCTCCGCCGTCCCGCAGGCGTACCCCCGAGTCTAGCATCCGGGCGGGGGAGGCCCCCCCGTGCCCCTGGCCTCAGCGCCGGAAGAGCGCCCGCAGCACCGGAAAGGCGATCAGGTGCGCGACCACCCCGGCCACGATGCCGACGAGCAGGGCCAGCAGCGGGTTCAGGCCCGACCCCAGCCACAGGCCGATCCACAAGAAAGTTCCCAGGCTGCTCGCCCCCATGATCGAGAAGCGCCGCGCCGTGTCCTCGGGCCGCCAGGCGTTGAAGTCCATACCCCGAGGGTGCCACACCCGGCCCGGCGGCGGTGTCCCGCCCGGCACCGCGTGCGGGGTCACGGTGGGGCCGAGGTCACCGTGAAATCAGGGGGGGTGCCTATACTCGCCCCCATGAAGCGTGCCCTCCTCCTGTTCTCCCTGCTCGCGTCCTCGGCGGCGCACGCGCAGGGCAGTCCCCGCACCGTCACCATCGGCCTGGGGTACATCCCCAACGTGCAGTTCACGCCCTTTTACGTGGCCGACAAGCTGGGCTACTACCGCGCCGAGGGCGTGAACGTGAAGTTCCAGCACGGCGCGGTCTCCGAGCTGATGCCGCTCCTCCTTCAGGGCAAGCTCGACTTCGTGGTGGGCGACCCGGAGGACGCGGTGTTCGCCCGCAATCAGGGCGCCCCGGTGCGCTACGTCATGGCGATGTACCAGAAGTCGCCCGTGACGGTGTTCAGCACCAAACCCCTGAACCGCGCCGCCGACCTGAAGGGCAAGACGCTGGGCATTCCCGGCACCTTCGGCAGCAGCTACGCGGCCACCCGCGCCCTGCTCGACGCGGCCGGGCTGCGAGAGGGCCGCGACGTGCGGCTGGCGAGCATCGGCTTCACGCAGCTCGAAGCGGTGCGGGCCGGGCGGGTGGACGCCGCCGTGGGGTACCTCAACAACGAGGTGGTGGGGCTGCGGGGGGCGGGCGAGCGGGTCTACACCCTGGACCTCAGCGCGGCCTACCCGATGGTGGGCGTCGGCCTGATCACCCTCGACAAGACGCTGGGCGGGGACCTCGCCCGCAAGGTCGTGCGGGCCTCGCAGCGTGGGCTGAAGTTCACGGCAGGCGACCCGGCGCGGGCCTTCCGGCTGGCGCAGCCCGTCTTCGGGTCGGGGGGCGGCACCCTGGAGGTGCTGCGGGCCAGCGTCCCACTGATGCAGAGCGCCTACACGCGGGCCAACGGCTTGGGCGCGAGCGACCCGGCCGCGTGGACCAAGGCTGTCGCGGCCCTGGTCAAGCAGGGCAGCCTGCCCGCCGGGACCAAGGCAAATACCTTCTACACCAACAGCCTGATCAGCAAGACGCTGCGGTAAGCCGCAGGGAACCTGGGACGGACTGTAGGCGTTCGTACGCTTGCAAATTGCGTGCTGGACGCGGTTTCTGGGGGTCAGCCTGAGCGTGAACGGCGGCTCAAATGCCTCCCATGTCTGAGGGGGGGCAGGGCTGTCAGGCTGCGGCCAGTTCTGACCAGGAGGTCACCCCATGAAACGTTTCCTGATCCTGTCCGCCCTGACCCTTTCGCTGGCCCTGCCTACCGCTGCCGTCGCGGGCGGCGCTGCCGGTCCCCTCGGCCCCGTCAGCACCGCGCAGGTGTCCAACGACACCGACGTGCTGTTCATGGAAGTCGCCACCATGAGCAACCTCACCGAGATTCAGACCTCGCGCCTCGCGTTGCAAAAGAGCAGCAACGCCGAGGTCCGGGCCTTCGCGCAGATGATGATCACCATGCACACTCAGGCCCAGGCCGAGCTGAACGCCCTGGCCGCGCAAAAGGGCGTGCGGCTGGCCGACAAGCCGGGCGCCGACCAGCGCCTGCTGTACAACCGCCTGACCACCCTGTCGGGCGCGGCCTTTGACGCCGCCTACAAGAACGTGCAGGTGAACGGCCACAAGATGACCCTCGACCTGATCGTCACCTACCGCAGCTTCGGCACCGACCCGCAGGTGCTGGCCTACGCCGCCAAGACTCAGCCCGTCGTGGCGGCCCACCTCGCCGAGGCGCAGGAACTGCCCTGACCCCCGGGTGAGGTGACCAAGCCCCGGCTCCGGCCCGGGCTTTTTTCATGCGCCTGGAAGGCTGAGCCTCAGCCCCGCACTTCGTAGAACGTCTCTTCCGTGATGCGCTCGGGGAACTTGCGAAGGAAATCCACCGTGCTCAGCGCTTGCGAGCGGTGGCACCCGATGGCCCGCAGCTTGCGGGTGACGTGCCGGGTCACGTCGCGCCGGAGATTGGGAGCGAGCCACGCCGGGCGCAACGCCTCGTTCTCCGGGGGCGTGGGGCTGGCGTAGTACCACAGCCGGGGCCGCTCGCCGGGGGGCAGCTCCTCCCAGGCAGCCCTCACCGTCCGGTGGGTGGTCACGTGGTCGGGGTGGCCGTTGCTGCCGTTGGGGGGAAAGGTCAGGACCGTCTCGGGGCGGTGGCGGGCCATCGCCTCCCGCGCGACCTCCACCAGGGCCTCAAGCGGCTGGTCTTGCAGGTACTTGTCGGGAAAGGTGTGCTGTTCGTGGACGCTGCCGGGGTGGGTGGTCAGGCCGATCTCGTCCAAGCAGGCCCGCAACTCCACCCCGCGCATCCGGGCGAGTTCCTCTGGGCCTTCCGCCAGCCCCAGAGTGCGCCCCGCCTCGCCGCGCGTGAGGGTCACCAGGCCGCAGGGGTGCCCGGCCTCCAGCAGGTCCATCAGGGTTCCGGCGGCCCCGTACACCTCGTCGTCGGGGTGGGGCACGATCAGCAGGAGCTTGAGGCGGGACATGCCCGACAGGATAAGCGTGCTGGCCGATGTGCCGCCCGCCGCCGCACGGCACGATGGGGA
Source organism: Deinococcus terrestris (assembly GCF_009377345.1). NCBI lineage: Bacteria > Thermotogati > Deinococcota > Deinococci > Deinococcales > Deinococcaceae > Deinococcus > Deinococcus terrestris. Next base: position 28,309 of record NZ_WBSL01000010.1, read on the forward strand.
GGACATGACTCCCCCTCTTCCCCCCACCCTGCGCGACTTGCGCCCGCCCGGGGACTACGCGCCGGTGGCTGCCCTGCGGAATGCCGCGCAGCCCGGCTGGCCCACCAGCGCCGCCGAGCTCGCTCGCCAGGACGCGGTGCGTGACCCGGCCCTGTTCTGCACCCGGATCGTCGCCGAGCACGGGGGGCAGCTCGTGGGGGTGGGCAGCGCCCGGCACGACGACTTCTCGCACGAGGAGTGGCGCTACTGGGGGGACCTGAGCGTTCACCCGGAGGCCCGGCGGCGGGGCGTCGGCCGCGCCCTGTACGGCGAACTGCTGCGCCGGGTGCGGGGCAGGGGCGCCCGCGAGCTGCGGACCATGCTCAGCAGTCGGCCAGGGGACGCGCCCGGCCGCGCCTTTCTGGAAGCGCGGGGCTGGGCCGTCGCCTGGGAACGCTACGAGTCCGAGCTGGACACGGCGCAGGCCGACCTGGGGGCCTTCGGCGCCCTGCTGGACGGGGTGGCGGCCTCGGGCGTGCGGCTGGTGTCGCTGGCCGACCTCGCCGCCGACCCGGAGCGGGACGCCCGGCTGCACGAACTCGACTGGGAGCTGTTTCAGGACGTGCCGTCGGGAACGGCGCTGACGAAAAAGACGCTGGAGCAGTGGGTGGAAGAGGAGCTGAGGGACCCCAACCTGCGTCCCGAGCTGTCGTTCGTGGCCGTGCGGGACGACGTGGCCGACCCGCTGACTGGGCCGTACATCGGCTACTCGACGCTGGGGCAGAGTGCGGCGGGCTTCCACTTCATCGGGATGACGGGGGTGCGGCGCGGCTTCCGGGGTCAGGGCGTCGCCAAGGCGCTGAAGGTGGCCGCCATGCGTGCCCTGCGGGCACAGACCCGCGGCCGTGGGGACAGCGGGGACGCGGGCCTCATCAAGACCTTCAACGATGCGCCGAACGTGGCGATGCTGGCGATGAACGAGGCGCTGGGCTTCCGGCGCACCGCCACCCTTTACCGCTACGAGCTGCACCTGGGAGAAGGGGCGTGAGGGTCCGGGAGGCGACCACCGCCGACTTCCCCGCGCTGGCCGGGGTGCAGGGGGCGGTGTGGCCCGAGCACGCCACGACCGCCGAGACGCTCGCGCACGAGGACGCCGACCTGCGGCGGCACCCGGTCGGCGCCCACCTGTGGCGGATCGTGGCCGAGGACCCGGCGGGCCGGGTGGTGGGGAGCGGCTCGCTGATGCAGTGGCCGGGGATGTTCCACCCCGGCCGCTACCACGCCGAGGTGCTGGTGCGCCCGGAGAACCGGGGCCGGGGCGCGGGCCGGGCACTTGCGGCGGCGCTGGAGGCCCACCTGCGGGGGCGCGGCGCCCGCGAGGTGCTGGCGACCTCCCGCGAGGACTGCCCCGAGGGGCTGGGCTTCCTGACCCGGCGCGGCTTCGGGGAGCAGATGCGCTACTTCGCCAGCGCCCTGACCCTGGCCGACTTCGGCCCGGCGGGGTGGGCCGGGGCCGAGCGGTTGCCCGAAGGCTTGCGCCTGCGCTCGCTGCCCGACCTCGTGGCGGAAATGGGCGAGGACGCGGCGTGGCGGGCCTATTTTGCTGCTTTCGCCGAGGTCCGTGCCGACGTGCCCCGCGCGGGCGAGGCCACCCCGCTGGACTACGGGCACTTCCGCACGCGGGCGCAGGATGGGCGCTTCTGGCCGCACGGCGTCCTCTTCGCCGTGACGGAAAAGGGGGAAGTGGCGGCCTTGACCGAGCTGTACGCGGACGCCACCGACCCCACGCGGCTCCAGACCGGCCTGACCGGAACCCGTCGGGAGTGGCGCCGCCGGGGGGTGGGCCTCGCCCTCAAGCTCGCGGCGCTGCGGCTGGCCCGCGACCGGGGCGCGGCGAGCGTCTGGACCGACAACGCGAGCAGCAACGCGCCCATGCTGGGCCTGAACGAGCGCCTGGGGTTCGTGCGCCAGCCCGCCTGGGTGGAGATGCGCCGGGGCCGGGTGGAGGAGGAATCGCTATGACCCTGGAGATGACCTTTATCGCCCGCCCGGTGGAGGAAGCCGAGTGGGACGCCGCCGCGCGGGTCTGGACGCTGGCCCTGCCGCACGAACCCGTCAGTGGGGCCGACCTGCGCAGGCAGGACGCCGAGCAGCGCGGCTGGGGCTACCCGGCCGTGACCCTCGTCGTGCTGGCCGGGGAGGAGGTGGTGGGCGTGGCGGCGCTGTCGCAGAGTCCAGGGATGTACCACCCGCGCCGCTTCGTGCTGGAGGGAGCCGTTCATCCCGGTTGGCAGGGGCGGGGCGCGGGGCGGGCTCTGTGGACCCGCGTGCGGGCCGAACTGGGCGTCCGCGCCGCCGAGGCCGTCCGCACCCTGGCCCGCGAGGACCATCCCATCGCGCCCGGCTTCCTGGCGCGGCGGGGCTTCACGCCGGGCAAGCGCTACTTCACGAGCAGCCTCGACCTGACGACCTTCGATGAGACGCCCTTCCGCGACCTGCTGGCGCGTCTGCGAGCGCGGGGGGTGCGGGTGCGGAGCCTCTCGGAACTCCGGGCCGCGAACACCCCCGACCTGACGGCCCGCCTCCACGCCCTGATGAGCGACGTGCGGGGGGACGTGCCCCGCGCCGAACCCGCCACGCCCCTCTCCCGGCAGGTGTTCGAGGAGGCGGTGCTGGGCGACCCGGCCCTGCTGCCGGACGCTTACCTGATCGCCGAGAACGCTGGGGGCGAGTGGATCGGCCAGACCACCCTTTTCCGCACCGAGGTCAGCCCCGACCTGCTGACCGGACTGACGGGGGTCACGCGGGCGGCGCGGGGGCAGGGGGTGGCGACCCTACTTAAGCTGCACGCCATCCGCGCGGGCCGCTCGCTCGGCGGCACCCTCATCCGCACCGACAACGCCAGCGACAACGCGCCCATGCTGGCGATCAACGACCGATTGGGCTTCGTGCGCGACCCCGCAAGCGTGAGCTGGGGGCTGGAGCTGTAAGGTTGGCTGTGCCCGAGCGCCCGCCCTTGCTGCTTTCTATTGACTGGGACGCCTTTTCCGGCACCCGCGAACTCGTCTTTGACGCGCCCATCTGGGGCACCCGCGACCGCGAGGCAGACCGCGTGGCGGCGTGGCGGGAGCGTGCCCGCCAGCGCGACCCGCAGGCTCCGGGCTGGTCCGCTCTAGACGCCGACTTCCCCCTCTATCCCGGCTGGGAGGCGCTGGAACGCTACGCGGGCGTCCCCGCCCACGTCACCCTGACACACGCGGACGCCTGGGAGTGGCTGGCGGCCCACCCCGGTGCCCACGTGCTCAACGTGGACAGCCACCACGACCTCGTCAGCTTCAGCGGCGATCCCACGCGGGTGCGGCCCGGAAACTGGGCGGGGCTGGCGCTGGCGTCGGGGCGGGCGGGGGGGTACACCTGCCTGTATCCGAGCTGGCACGCGGGCCTGCCCGTCGCGGAGGGGTACGACCTGGGCCGCACGTGGGGCGAAGTAACACCCCTGCTTGCGCCCGAGGTGCGGGACCGGGTGACCCTGACGCGCGGCCTGCGCTGGCCCGACCCCGCCGAGGTCACGGCCCTGCTGCTGGTGCAGTCGCCCGCGTGGACGAATCCGGCACATGACCCGGCCTTCTCCCGGCTGGCGCGGAGGCTGGGGGCCACGCCGTTGACCCCGCCGCTGGACCGTTCGGCGGCCGGTTGACAGCGGCCTCTTGACGGGGGGTCAAGCTGCTACCCTCTGACAGGCCCGTGACCTGTCCTGTCGCTGCGGCTGGAGGAACGCCATGACCTATTCCGTCGTCGGCCGCCCGGTCGTCATCCTGACCGCGCTGTACGCCCTGAGCATCCTGCTCGCCAACCTCACGCTCGACCAGTTCCTCCCGCTGCCCGTGTTCGGGCTGCTCAGCGTGGGGACCATGTTTTTTGCCGCCGTGTTCACCCTGCGCGACCGGATTCACCGGGCAGGGGGCCTGCGGGCCGTTTACATCGCCATCGCGCTGGCCCTGCTGGTCAACACGGGCGCGGCCCTGCTGACCGACACGCCCTGGCGTTTCGTGGGCGCGTCCTTTCTCGCCATTCTGGTGGGCGAGCTGGCCGACACCGCCGTCTACCAACGGTTGATCGGCAAAAGCTGGTGGACCCGCGTGCTTGCCAGCAACGCGGTCAGTGTGCCGCTGGATTCGGTCCTGTTCACGCTGCTGGCCTTTTACGGCGACATGAGCAGCCGCGACCTCACGCAGATCATCTTTGCGGACATCCTCGCCAAGTACACCATCGCGGCGCTGTTCGCCTTCCGGGTGCGGCAGGTCAGCCGCGCCGCCGCATGATGGAACGCCCCGCCGAGCGCCTGCGGACCATCGCCAACGCCCACCCCGAGCTGCCGACCACCGTCGAGCATGTGCTGGAGCTGCCCGAACTCTGTCCGAGGACGCGCAACCCGGCCCCCGGCTCCACCCTCACCCTGCGGTACGCGGCGGGGGAGCGGCTGCTGGAACTGTTCAGCCTCGACCACTACATCGACGCGTTCATGGGGCATACGGTCGTGCGCGACATGGAGGTCTTCGTGCAGGTGGCCGCGCAGGACGCCGCGAACGCCGCCGGGGTCCCGGTCACGGCGTCCGCCGACGTGGGCCTCGTGGGGCTGCGTCAGCGCCAGCGGGTGACCGTGGTGGCCCACCCCGAGCCTCAAATGGAAGGGGAGGGGGAGACGGGGCAGGGAGCGGCCGAGTACGGTGGTCCATGACCAGATTCTCGGTTCGGGCACTGCTGGGCAGACTCGGCGCGTCCAGGCTCAAGGGCTACGTCCAGACGGGAACCACCCGCGCCATGCCCTTCCCACCCCGCCGCCGTGACGAGGATGAGGACGGCCCCGGCGTCCCCGTCCCCGTCGGTCCCCGCCCGCGCCGGGGCGGAGCGCAGGCCCAGCCTCCCAGGGAAGAGGAGGAGACCCTGGTGATGCCTCCCCTGCGCGGCTGAGCCGTCCCTACAATCCCAGCAGCGTCCGGTAGCTCTCCACCACGGCCCCGCCCCAGATCAGCGCGACCACTGCGCCCAGCGCGAGGTAGGGACCGAACTTGATGCGGTTCTCGCGCTTCAGGGCGAGTTGCACCAGTCCCAGCAGCGCTCCTGCGAACACGGCGACCACGACCGCCACCAGCAGCCGCTCCCACCCCAGGAAGGCCCCGATGACGGCGGCCAGTTTCACGTCCCCAAAGCCCATCGCGGAGGGGTCAAAGGGGGCGTCCTCATCGGCGGCGTCCCCGCGCAGCCACCAGTACACGCCCGCGAGGAGGGCGGCCGCGCCCCCAGCGGCCAGCGCCCCCTGGACCATCACGATCAGGCCGGGGCCAAAGCCCGACCCTCCCAGCATCACGCTGACGAGCAGGCCCCCCAGGGTCAGCAGCTCCGGCACCCGGACGACCCGCCGCGCAAGCAGGTTCGCCGCCGCCGACAGCACCGCCGCCGCCACGCCCCACACTGGCCCCGCCCACGCGCCCACCAGCAGCGCGAGGGCGATCTGTTGGTAGCCGATGGGCGTTTCCGGATAGCGCCGCTCGCGGAAGCGCCGCAGCACCCACGACCCGATCAGGTCGATGGTCACGAGCAGGCCCGCCCCCAGCAGCGCCCCCTGCACGGCCTCGGCGGGAGTGGGCAGCCCCAGGCCCTCCACCGCCCCCGACCGCGCATTCAGGAAGCTGAAGCCCACGCCCAGCGCCACCCCCGGCAGCGTCAATTCGTCGGGAATGGTGTACGTGTCCAGATCAATGGCGCTCGCCACCAGCAGCAGCGTGAACAGCACGAACAGGCCCAGCGTGGCCCCGCCGTACAGCGCGAAGGGGTAGAGCGCGGCGATGACCGCGTAGCCCACGCCCGTCAGCAGCTCCACCACCGGGTAGCGGGCCTTGATGGGAGCGCGGCAGTAGCGGCACTTGCCCCCCAGCGCCACCCACGACCCCACGGGCACGAGGTCGCGCGCCGAGAGGCGGTGGTCGCAGTGGGGGCAGTGGCTGGGCGGAAAGGCGATGTTTTCCCCGCGCGGCAGCCGATGAATCAGCACATTGGAAAACGACCCCACCAGCAGGCCGAACACGCCAGCGAACACCACGAGCAGGAGGTCGAGACTCACCCCGGAAGTGTAGGGGCCGGGGTCTTACAGGAGCCTGCCCTCCCTACCTTGCCCCTTTGACCGCGTTCAGACCGGGGCGGGCCGGGGGTGCGCCCGGTGCAGAGTGGGGCTGAGATTCTGCCCCGCCTTTGCCCTTCCTCCTCCTGGAGATTCCAATGACCACCCTTCCTACCCCCTCCACCACCCCTTCCCCGCAGCCTCCTCCCGCTCTTCCCCAGATCATCCAGGGGGGCATGGGCGTCGCCATTTCCAACTGGGAACTCGCGCAGGCCGTGTCGCGCACCGGGCAACTCGGCGTGGTGTCGGGCACCGGAATTGACAACCTGCTCGTGCGCCGCCTGCAAGACGGTGACCCCGGCGGGCACACCCGGCGGGCGCTGGCGCACTTCCCCGATCAGGAATGGGCGCAGAAGGCCATCGCCAAGTACTTTCTGGAGGGAGGCCGTCCCCCCGGTAAGGGCTACGCCCGCGTGCCGATGCCCACCCTCCGCAACCAGCAGCCCGCCTGGGAACTCGCCATTCTGGGAAGCTTCGCGGAGGTCTGGCTGGCCCGCGAGGGGCACGGCAACCCGGTCGGCCTCAACCTCCTGACCAAGCTGCACCTGCACACCATGCCTGCCCTGTACGGGGCGATGCTCGCGGGGGTCGACACCGTGATTATGGGGGCCGGGATTCCCCGCGAGATTCCGGGGGTGCTGGACGCTTTCGCGCAGGGCCAGCCCGGTTCCTTCCGGGTGGACGTGAAGGGCGACGGTCCCTCGCCCAGCGTGCCCCTCTCGCTGGACCCCGCCGACTACGGCTTCGGGGGCGTCAGTCTGAAACGCCCGAACTTCTACCCGATCATCTCCTCGCACGTGCTCGCTGGGGTGCTGACCCGCAAGGCGACCGGGAGCATCCAGGGCTTCGTGATCGAAGGACCGACCGCCGGGGGCCACAACGCGCCGCCGCGCGGCCAGGTTACCTACGACGAGTCCGGGCAGCCCGTCTACGGCGAGCGCGACCTCGCAGATCTCGCGGAGATGCGGAAAATCGGCCTCCCCTTCTGGCTCGCGGGCGGCAGCGGTTCGCCCGAGGGCCTGCGCCGGGCACTCGCGGAGGGCGCGGCGGGCGTGCAGGTCGGCACCCTCTTCCAGTACTGCCGGGAGAGCGGTCTGCGCGACGACGCCCGGCAGAAATCGCTGGCCGCCGCCCGCGCGGGGCAGGCCGCCGTGTACACCGATCCGCTGGCCTCGCCCACCGGGTTTCCCTTCAAGGTGGTGCGGCTCCCCGGCACCCTCTCTGAGCCGGAGGAATACGCCGCCCGCATGCGCATCTGCGACATCGGCTACCTGCGCGAAGCGTACTGGGAGGGCGAGAAGGTCGGCCTGCGCTGCGCCGCCGAGCCCGTCGCCGACTATGTCCGCAAGGGCGGCAAGCCCGAGGAAACCGTGGGCCGCAAGTGCCTGTGCAACGCGCTGATGGCTGACGCGGGCTACGCTCAGATTCAGAAGGGCGGCCAGGTCGAGCAGCCCCTGCTGACCAGCGGCGACGACCTCGTGAAGCTGGGCGGGTGGGCGCCGGGCTACACAGCGGAGGATGTGATTCGGTATTTGATGGGGGAGGGGAGTCCGCAGGGCTGAGTGGACGGCACAACGAGGGGGCGGCCAGAAGTTCTCTGCGCCGCCCCCCTGTCTTGTCCCCCTCAGTGTTTCCCGAAGTGCCCCAGTTGCGGCACGTTGGGCTTCCACTCCGGCCGCGCCACCACCTCGCCGTAGAGGTCGTACTCGTCGCTGTCCTCGATGCGGGCCTGCACGATGTCCCCGATCTTGACCTGCCCGGCGAAGTCGCCCGCGTACAGGTAGACCTGCCCGTCAATGCCCGGTGCGTCGCCCTTGGTGCGCCCGATCAGGCGGGTGCCGGGGACATCGCCTTCGTCGTCGTTGAACTCGTCCACGATCACGTCCATCACGCGGCCCACCTTTTCGGCGAGCTTCTCGGCGCTGATGCGCTGCGCGACTTCCATGAAGCGGGCGAGACGCTCCTGCTTGACTTCCTCGGGCACGGCGCCCGGCAGCCCGTTGGCGTCCGCCTCCTCCACGTCGGAGTAGGGGAAGGCGCCCACCCGGTCCAGCCGCGCGTCCTCCAGAAAGGTCAGCAGCTCCTGAAAGTCCTCCTCCGTCTCGCCGGGAAAGCCCACGATAAAGGTGGAGCGAATCACCAGCTCCGGGCAGATTTCCCGCCAGCGCCGGATGGTGTCGAGCTGCTTGCCCGCGCCGGGCCGCCGCATCAGCCGCAGGATTCGGGGCGAGGCATGCTGGAGGGGCACGTCCAGGTAGGGGAGAATCTTGCCCGCCGCCATCAGCTCTACGATCTTTTCCACGTGCGGGTACGGGTAAACGTAGTGCATCCGCACCCACGCGCCCATCTCACCTAGCTTCTCCGCGAGGTCGGTGAGGTGCGCCCGGATCTGTCCCCCCTGAAACTCGCTCTCGCGGTACCGCACGTCCACCCCGTAGGCGGAGGTGTCCTGCGAGATGACCATCAGCTCCTTGGTGCCGCCCGCGACCAGCCGGAAAGCCTCGTACAGCACGGCGCCCGCGTCGCGGCTGACCTGCCGCCCGCGCAGCTTGGGGATGATGCAAAAGGCGCAGGTGTGGTTGCAGCCCTCCGCGATCTTGACGTAGGCGTAGTGCCGGGGCGTCAGCTTGACCGAGGGGGCGAACACGTCGCCGTGACGGGTCGCTTCACGCTCGGGCGTCTGCACCTCGGGGCGCATTCCCGGCGCGGCGACCGGCAGCAGCCCGGTGAAGGCGTCCGTCTCCACGGGCAGCAGCTCGCGCACGTAGCCCATCACGTCGTCCACGGCCTCCGACCCGGTGATCGCGGCGACCTTGGGGTGGCGCTCCAGGATCTTCTCGGGGCGCTCGCCCAGGCACCCGGTCACGATGACCTTGCCGGTGGCGTCCAGCGCCTCACCAATCGCGCTGAGGCTTTCCTCCACGGCGGGAGTGATAAAGCCGCAGGTGTTCACGATGACGGCCTGCGCGTCCTCGTAGCTGGGAGCGACCTCGTAGCCCTCGGCGCGGAGCTGGGTCAGGATGCGCTCGGAATCCACCAGCGCCTTGGGGCAGCCCAGCGAGATGAAGCCGACCTTCGGCGGCGTGAGTTGGGAGGCTGCCGGCTCGGGCAGCGGGGTGAGTACGGTCATCGGGGTTCCTCCACGCGCAGGCGCCGCCGCGTGGGGACACGCCGGGCGCGAGACTCAGCCGCCGAGTCTACAGGCCAGGCCAGGGGAAGGGTAGGACGGGCGTCACATCGCGGGGGTGCGACCGCCGTCCCGCCCCGCCGCCCCCTATACTGGGCACTTCCCCCACAGTCCCGCCCGACTCCGAAAGTCGCCCTCCCCCCATCTCCCCGGAGGAAGTATGTCCAGACGCATCCTGCTCGCCCTGACCCTTCTGCTCGCTGCCCCGCAGCCCGCCTCGGCCCAGGGGCTGAGCGGCAGTGCCTCCAGCCTGTCCAGCTCCATCTTCAAGCTGATGAACGGGACGGCGGGCACGGCCCCCGCTCCCGGTCAGGCCCCGGCGACGGCCAAGCCGCCTGCCCCGGTCGCCAAGCCCGAGGCCCTGAATTTCAAGGTGACTCCGGCGGTCCGCAAAAAAGTGATCGACACCTTCGTGGGCGAGATCGCGTCGGCCAGCCCGGAGGCGGGCGCGGAGCTGAGGAAAGGCTTTGCCAGCGTGGACGTGTTCGCGGAGATCGGCAAGGAGATGAAGACCCAGTTCGGCCTGAGCACCACCAACCTCGCCGACGTGTGGGCGCTGTACTGGAGCTACGCCTGGCTGATGACCCAGGGCCGCACCGACGACCCCACCCGCGCCCAGATGGTGGGCCTGCGCGACCAGTTCCGGCCCCTGCTGCTGTCCCTGCCCGCCGTCACGGGCCTGAACGATGCCCAGAAGCAGGAGATGGCCGAGTCGCTGATGCTCCAGACCGTGCTGTTCGGCATCCTGGCCGAAGGCTGGAAGGACGACCCCGCCAGCCTCGCCGAGTTCGGCCAGGGCCTCCAGCAGGGCACGGCGCAGATGGGCCTGGATTTGGGGCTGGTGGAACTGACCGACAAGGGGTTCGTGGTCCGCAAGTAAAGGCAGGGCGGCAGAAGGCGAAAGGCAGAAGGCCACAGGGAAATGCCTTCTGCCTTTCGCCCTACGCGACCGCTTGCGGGGGACCTACGGCTGCCCGACCCGCTTCAGCCACGAGCCGCCGATGTTCAGTTGCTGGCCCCGGCTGGGGTCTTCTTTCAGGAAGAAGGCGGGCTGGCCGTAGGCATACAGGCGCTGGACGCGGCCGTCCCCGAAGGTCAGGGTCAGCCAGTTGTCCTTCAGGGTGTACCGGCCCTGCCCGCCGTCCGTGCGGGTGGACCCGCCGCCGCCGGTCACGCCGCCCAGGACAGGGTTGGGCGAGATCAGGGTGGAGCTGGACGAGCTGTATTTCCACTGGAATTGCCCGTTCGGCGTGAACAGGTAACCGTTGGACAGCGAGTTGTAGAGGCCCACCCCACCGCCCAGCGCGCCCCCAGGCGGCCCGTTGCCGCTGAAGTCGTCCGTGCTGTAGACCCCGGCGAGCCCGGCGGCGGTGAGCGGCGTGACCCGGACATACCGCGTCTCCCCGAGGAGGAAGCCGTCTTCCGTCTTGCGGTAAGTCTCGGCCTCCTCCCAGGTGCCGTCCTCGTCCCGGAAGCTGAGCTGGTTGCCCTTCAGCGTGTAGCGCTCGCAGAAGGGGTCGCCGTTGGGCCTGGTGCGCCCGCAGTCGGGAATCAGGCCGAGTTCGGTGGGGTCCAGGCCCGCGAGGTGATAGCCGCCGGGCCGGAAGAGGGACAGCTCCAGCTCATACCAGTCCATCACCAAGGTGCCGATCATACGGGGGCGGTTTTGCAGGCTGACGAACAGTCCATCCGGGCCGCCGCTGACACCCGTGGCGGGGGCGGGCGTGCGGCCATACAGCAGGCGGGGCTTGGGCATTCCCTTCGCGCGGCACAGGGCCAGCAGCGTGGTCGTGGAGCCGGTGTAAAAGGCGCGGTTCTCGGTGATCGTCTGGGTCACCCTCAGCTCGCGGTTGCCGTCCTCGTCTTCGCTCATGGTGCCGATATGCAGGTCGAAGGGACCGCCGCTGAACTCGGCCAGGCCGTCCCAGCGTTCGGTGGACGTGTCGCCCGAGAGGACCAGCCGGGCACGCCCGCCCCCCTTCGGCGTGGAGTAGGTGCCCGTGCCGAACGTGAGCGCAAAGGGCGGCCCTCCCCGCGCCTCCTGGCAGGTCATGGCCTCGGTGCCGACGCGCCCCCGGGTCAGTTCCAGGCGCAGGGCCTCGGCGCGGGGTCCCGCCTGGTAGCACATCACCCTCCGCCCGCTGGCCGCGTGGGTGGCCTCGAAGCTCTGGCCGTTGTCGTCGCCGTCCACGTAGGTCTCGCGGGCCGAGAGTGGCCCCTCCAGACTCAGGGTCGGCGTCTCGCCCGCCTTGCGGGGCTGGGTCCAGCGGCCGGAGGTGCGCGTCACGCCGTCGTTCACGGCGTAGGTGCCGCCCGCCGCCACCTGCACGCGCAGGTCGGGTGTCGGCGTCATCGTCCGCACCGAGCGGCGACCGGACTCTCCCGCGAAATAGCAGTCGAAGGTGTCGGGCAAGAGGTCAGTGCGCGGGTCGAGCCCCAGTTTGCGGGCGGCTGGGTACGTGACGGCCGCGGCCGAGGTGGCCGTGCGGTCCGGTCGCCCGGTGGCCCAGGGGAGGGCGGGCAGCTTGGGAACTAGAGTCTCCGTGCCCCCCTGCCGCGCGGCGAGGCTCTCCGGCCGGAAGCGCACCGTGGCGAGCGGTTCCATCAGCTCATCTATGCTGTCGGCCCCGTTCGCCATCAGCAGGGCCAGGCCCCACTGCTCGTCGCGCCCGAAGAAGAAATAGACGTGAACGAGGCCCGCCCCGGTCTGGGGGTCGGTGACCCCGCCGACGTAGGCCAGGAGGGTCGTGCCGTCCACGGTCTCGCGGCGCACCCGCTCCACCGTGCTCTTCTGCCCCCGCGTCAGGTCGGCGATGGTGGCCCCGGCGACCGCCTCCAGGGTGCGGCCCGCGAGCGGCTCGGGCGGCGTGAAGATGTACAGCCCCCCGTCCACCCGGTAGCCCCGCACCCCGTCGGCGGTGGATGCCTCGGCGCCGTCCGGCAGCGTAAAGGTCCACGCCCCCAGGGTGTAGGTCGTGGCGAGGGCCGGGCCGCACAGCAGCAGGGCCAGCAGCAAGGGCCAGAGCCAGCGCCTCATTTCTTCCACCAGTTGTGTTCGCCCAGCAGGGTCCAGTCCACGTCTTTCTCCTTTCGCGTGGCGCCGAAGGCCAGCGTGTAGGTCGGCCCCGTGCGGACGCCGCCCCCATCCGGCCGCAGGGTCAGCGTGAAGGAGGCCGGGTCGTAACTCCACCGGCCCCCGGCGGTCCGGTCGCTGCCCACCCCGCCCCCGACATTCGCGCCGCTCACGGCGGTGAAGCTGGAATTGTTAGACACATACCGCCCGTCCGCCCGCAGTTCCAGGTCGCGGTCGCTGCGGCTGAAGACGGCGGTGCCCAGCGCACTCGACGAGGAGGTGCTGAGGGTGCTGAACAGGCCCACCAGTTCGGCGGCCTTCAGGGGCAGGACCTCGCGGTAGGTCGTGCCGCCCGCCTTGAGGGTGGGCTGGGGGGTACCGTTGCCCAGCGTGTAGCCCGTGACCTTGCCGTCCGGCGCGGTGACCTGAAAACCGCCGGAAACGGCCTTCCAGGTCGCGGGCAGTTCGCCCTCGGCGATGCGCCGCAGGTCGGGAGCGCGGTAGTCCGGCTCGGGGTCGGTGTCCAGAAAGACGCCGCCGGGAAGAAAGGCCGCCAGGCGCACGTCCTGCCGCTGCTGAAGCTGGAGGCCCAGGTCCCCACCGGGCACCACCCCGACCGTCGTGTTCAGGTACAGGAAGACCCGCGCCCGCTCGCCCCGCGCGTAGCCGTCCGCGACGGCCCGTTGCAGGTTGGCGAAGCGCTGCGTGCGGAAGGCGAGGTCTTTCTTGATGGCCTCCGGGTTTAACTTCACCGTGTCGGCCAGCGCCGTCAGCACCTCAAAGCGGGGGCCGGTCAGGTCATCTCTGTCAAAGCCGTACAGCTCCAGCGGCAGGGTCACGCCGCTCTGCTCCAGCAGCACGAACAGGGAGGAGTCGGGGTTATCGTCCCCGGCATCGTCGGCCCGCGAGAGGGCCGTCACGGTGACCGTCACCGCCCCGACCCGCTCGCTGCCCTGTTGCAGCACCCGGACGACCTCGCCCCGGTCCTCCCGCATCCAGGTGGTCAGGAGGGTCAGGGCCTGGGCACCGCTTCCGGACAGCGGCTCATGGACGCGGATCAGGGGAAAGGAGTTCGTGACGTTGGTCCTGACCCCCTCGTACACCACGCAGCGGCCGGGGCACTTGTGGATATAGGAGGTGGTCACCTGCATCCCCGGCGGCTCCTGCCAGGAGACTCCGGCGTAGCGGGCGGGGGCCGCGGCCGCGAGGGTGCTCAGGGTCAGCGCGGCCCCCAGAGCGGGGCCGAGGAAAGGGGAGAGGCGGGAGAATCTGGGCATGGGTCCTCCGGTGGGCGGCTTGTGGGGAAGTGCCGCCCAGTGTACGCCGGGGGGCCTGCCGAAGGAGCCGGGGCGCCGGAGCCGGACCGCGCTACACTGCTGGGCAGCATGAACGCCAAGGTCATCGTCGTCACATCGGGCAAAGGGGGCGTGGGCAAAACCACCACCACCGCGAACATCGGGGCGGCCCTCGCCAAACTGGGAGAGAAGGTCGTCGTCATCGACGTGGACGTGGGGCTGCGCAACCTCGACGTGGTGATGGGCTTAGAGTCCCGCGTGGTCTTCGACCTCGTGGACGTGCTGGAGGGCAAGTGCCGCCTCTCGCAGGCCGTGATCCGCGACAAGCGGGTAGACACGCTCTACCTGCTCCCCGCCTCCCAGACCCGCGACAAGGACGCGCTCGACCCCGAAGTCTTCAAGGGCGTGGTGCGGCAACTCATCGAGGAGGAGGGCTTTACTCGCGTCCTGATCGACTCGCCCGCCGGAATCGAGTCGGGCTTCCGGACCGCCGCCGCGCCTGCAGAGGGAGCCCTGGTCGTCGTGAACCCCGAGGTGTCCAGCGTGCGCGACGCCGACCGCATCATCGGGCTGCTGGAAGCCCAGCAGATCCGCGAGATTCGCCTCGTCATCAACCGCCTGCGCCCCAAGATGGTCGCGAGCGGCAACATGCTCTCGGAGGCCGACGTGCTCGAAATCCTGGGGGTCAAGCCCATCGGGATCATCCCGGAAGACGACGGCATTCTGGTCAGCACCAACGTGGGCGAACCCGCCGTGCTGGGCAAGTCGGCGGCGGGGCAGGCCTTCATGGACACCGCCCGGCGCCTGAAGGGCGAGGACGTGCCCTACCCCAAGCTGGAGCAGGACCGGGGCTTCCTGGCAGCGCTGCGCCGGTTGTTCGGGGGGGCCTGAGATGTTTTCGTGGATGAATAAGCGGCGCTCCAAGGAGACGCTGAAAGACCGCCTTGAACTCGTGCTCGCCTACGACCGCGCCCAGATTCCCCCCGGCAAGGTAGACGCGCTGCGTAACGACCTGCTGGAGGTCGTCAAGCGCTACTTCCCGGCGGGCAACAGCAGCGTGGAGGTCGAGCAGCGCGGCGATCAGGTGGTGCTGTCGGCCAGCATCTCGCTGGAGGAGGGCGCCGGAAGCACCGGGGACACGCGGCGCGGGGGATGACCCGGCCGCTGGCGGGCCGGGTGGCCCTCGTCACCGGCGCGTCGCGGGGTCTGGGCCGGGCCACGGCACTGGAGCTCGCGGCGGCGGGGGCACACGTCATCGTGACGGCCCGCAGCACGCGGGGGCACAGCACCCAGCCTGCCCTGTCCCAGACCACCGTGGACGACACTGCCGACGCTGTCCGCGCGGCGGGCGGTCAGGCCACCCCCTTGCCATGCGACCACACCGACCCCGCGCAGGTGGAGTCGGTGATTCGTCACATCGCGCAGCAGCACGGACGCCTCGACCTCCTCGTCAACAACGCCTGGGGCGCCCACGACCGCGCGGCGGGGGGCAGTGCGGGCGGTGAGGTCTGGGACGAGCCGCCGGAGCAACTGCGCGACATGCTGCTGGCCGGGGCCTACAGCGATTACCTGACCAGCCTGCTCGCGCTGAAACACGTCATGGGCGCCCAGGGGCACGGAGTGATCGTCTCCACAACCTGGCACACCGACGAGCCCCCCGGCTGGCTGCCCTACGAGGTCAGCAAGGCGGCGAAAAACCGCCTCGTGTACGCGCTGGCCCACAAGCTGCGTGAGAAGGGCATCGCGGTCGTCGGCGTCGCGCCGGGCTGGATGCGGACCGAGCTGATGCTCCAGCACCACAGCGAGGCCGAACTCGCCGGGCAGACCGAGACGCCGCACTACGCCGCGCGGGGGGTGGTGGCTCTGGCGAGTGACCCGGAGGTGGGGCGCCACACAGGCCGGGTCATGGACGTGGGCGAACTCGCGGACCTCTACGGCTTCACCGATCTCGACGGCACGCAGCCGCAGTGGTATGTCCGGCACCGGCAGGGTCGCGGGGAGGGCTGAAGGCCGCCCCGCGACCCTGGGCGCCGGGGGTGTCATGCTGGGGCATGAGCCAGGCCGAGCTGCCCCCGGACGCCTTCGAGCCGGAGTCCCGCGCTGGGTGGCGGGCGTGGCTGGAGACCCATCACCAGACGGAAAAGGGCGTGTGGCTGGTCCTGCGCAAAAAGGCCGTGCCCGTGCCCAACCTCAGCCTGGAGGACGCGGTCGAGGAGGCGCTGTGCTTCGGTTGGATCGACTCCAGGACGCGCAAGCTCGACGGGACGCGCTCCCTGCTGTACTTCGCGCCGCGCCGGGCAGGCAGCGGCTGGAGCGCGGTGAACAAGGCCCGCATCAAGCGGATGCAGGCGGCGGGCCGGATGACCCCAGCGGGACAGGCGAGGATCGATGCGGCGGTGCGCGACGGCTCATGGACGAAGCTCGACGGGGTGGACGCGCTGGAGGTGACGCCCGATCTGGCGGCGGCGCTGGCGGCCGAGCCGGGCGCCCAGGCCCAGTGGGACGCCTTTCCCCCCAGTGCCCGGCGGGGCATCCTCGAATGGATCGCGCAGGCGAAGACCGCTCTCACCCGTGAGAAGCGGGTGCGCGAGGCAGCCACCCTCGCGGCGCGGGGCGAGCGGGCCAACGCCTGGCCGCCCCCCGGGAAGCGCCGGGCTTAACCACCCCTCAATCTGGCGGGGGCTTCCCCCTCCGCTCGCTACAGTACCGGGCATGGAATACCGCAACCTCGGCAAAAGCGGCCTCAAGGTCTCCGAAGTCTCGCTGGGCGGCTGGGTCACGTTCGGCCACTCCGTCCACGACGAGACGATGGTGCGCGACATCGTGATGAAGGCCTACGAGGAAGGCGTGAACTTCTTCGATCAGGCCGACGTGTACGCGCGGGGCCGCTCGGAAGAACTGATGGGCGCCGTGCTGCGCGAGCTGCCCCGCCACACGCTGGTGATCTCGTCGAAGGTCTACTGGCCCATGAGCGACGACGTGAACGACCGCGGGCTGTCGCGCAAGCACATCCTGCACTCCATCGACGGCAGCCTGAAGCGCCTGGGCACCGACCACCTCGACATCTACTTTGCCCACCGCTACGACGAGAACGTGCCGATGGACGAGATCGTGATGGCCTTCGATCAGGTGATCCGCGACGGCAAGGCGCTGTACTGGGGCACCTCGATGTGGCCCGCCGCCCGCATCGCGGAAGCGGTCGAGTTCGCCAAGGCGCACGGCCTGCACGCGCCCGTCACCGAGCAGCCCGAGTACTCCATGCTGCGCCGCGAGCGGGTGGAAGGCGAGATTCTGCCCTATACCCAGAAGGCCGGGGTGGGGCTGGTCGTCTGGAGCCCGCTGGCGATGGGTCTGTTGACCGGCAAGTACGACGAGGGCCGCCCCGAGGGTGCCCGCCTCACCGACAACGAGAACTGGGGCAAGAACTTCCTGACCGACGAGAATGTCCAGAAGGTGCGTGACCTGAAGCCCATCGCGGACGACCTCGGCCTGACGCGGGCACAGCTCGCGCTGGCGTGGATTCTGCGCCAGCCGGGGGTCAGCAGCGTGATCACCGGGGCCACCAAGGTCGGCCAGATCGAGGACACCGTGAAGGCGGCGGGCGTGAAGCTTACGGGAGACGTGGCCACGCGCATCGACGAGATTCTGAACCGCTGAGCCCTGACTCCGGCCCCGGCTTTCCTGACAGTGGGAAGGCCGGGGCCTCTTCTACGCTGGAACGGGCGGCGCGGGGCAGACGCGGTTGCGCCCGGCGCGTTTGGCCTGGTACTGGAACTCGTCGGCCTGCTCGGTGGCGGCGTAAACGTCCATCTCGGCGGGGGAGGGCGCGAAGGCGTACCCGGCGCTGACCGTCAGGCGCAGGCCGTGCGGCAGGGTGGGCCAGTCGTGGTCCGCGACGGCGCGGCGCAGGTGCTCGACCGACGTGTAAGCCTGCGCGGGGTCGGCGTCCGGCAGCAGCAGCAGGAATTCCTCGCCGCCCCAGCGCACCAGCAGGCTGCCGGGGGGAGCGGTGTCCTCGAGGCGCTCCGCAACCGCCCGCAGCGCCTCATCCCCGACGGCGTGCGAGTGGCGGTCGTTGACCCCCTTGAAGTCGTCGATGTCCATCAGGACGACGAGCAGCGGGCCGCTGCCCTCGGGCAGCGTCAGCAGGCGGTCGTGAAGGCCCCGGCGGTTGAGCAGGCCAGTCAGCACGTCGTGCCGGGCCTGTTCCTCGGCGCGGCGCACGCTTTCCTGCCAATCGCGGGCCTGGGCACGGGCCTGCCGGAGCTCGCGGAAGAGATGGTCGTGGCTCTCTTCAATCGCCGCCAGCCGCTCCAGGGTGGCGTCGGCCTCCGCGAGCGCCTCGCGGGTGGTGGCGAGGGCCGAGCCGAGGTCACCGCTGCGCTCGTGAAGTTCCGCTATGGCCCGCAGCAGGAACTGGATATCCCGGTGGCGTCCCTGCTCACGGGCGATGACGAGCGCCTCGCGGTAATACCGGTGCGCCGCGCTCAGCTGCTCCCGAGCGGCCTGCACCTCCGCCATTGCCAGCAGCGCATCGAGATAGGAGCGCTGTCCGGCCTCGTGGTGGTGGCGCATGGCCGCCTGGGCGTGGGCCAGGGCGCGGTCCAGGTAGCCTTCCAGCACGCTCAGCCGGGCTGTATGGGCCTCCACGATCAAGGCCATGATGCGTGAGGGTGCCTGTTCCAGGGCCGCCCAGGTCGCGGCCAGAGCGGCCCAGGCCCGCCCACGGGCTTCGGCCCCGGCGTCGGTGCGGCCCCGTGCGTGGGCGCGGCGGGCCAGCCCCAGGTAGGTTGCGGCGCGGTTCTCGTGCAGGTAGGGCGCCATCAGCTGCCGCACGTCAGGAGCAGCGGTGCTCAGCAGTTCCTCAAGCAAGTTGAGCTGGTGCAGCGCTTCCGGAGCGCGGCCCGCCAGATGCTCCAGAAAAGCGAGGTTGACATGGATGTTGGCCAGGTCGAGCTGGTCGCCCGAAGCGCGGGCAAGCTCCTGGGCTTCCAGGAAGTCGCGCCGGGCCCCCGTCATGTCCCCGGCGGTGAGGCGCACGATCGCCCGCACGTTGTGAACCCGTGAGCGCAGGTCGTCGAGGCCGTGGGTGCGGGCCAGGTCGAGGGCCAGCGCGAGGTGGTCGAAGGCGGCCTCGTGCAGGCCCTGGCTTTCCTCGATGGATGCCAGGACCGCCAGGGTATCCACGATCACGGCGGCGTCGTTCAGGGGCAGCGCGGTGTCGAGCGAGGCCTGCGCGAGCCGCCGCGCCGTATGCAGCGTATGCTCGCGGTAGTGCCGCGCGAGCGCGAGCAGCGCGGCAGCCCGCGCATGATCGTCCTGCGCCTCTTCCAGTGCGGCGCGTAACGGTGCGGGTGCGTCCGGCAGCGCAGGGAGGAGAGCAGGAGACGGTTCCATATGGAGTATTTTGCCCCAGCCGTTCTGTCCAGACCGTCACACCTTCGTCACACCCTCTGGGGGGACCCGTGGGGGCACGCCTCCTCCTTTCGGCGCACGCGCCCCCCGCGCGGCGGCCCCTATGCTGGGAGCTGTGAGCGCCATCGAAACGCAGGAACTGCGCAAGGTCTACCGGGGCCGGGCGGTCGTGGACGGCCTGAACCTGACGGTGGGGGAGGGCGAGGTCTTCGGCTTTCTCGGTCCCAACGGGGCGGGCAAGAGCACCACCGTCAAGATGCTGCTGGGGCTGGTACGGCCTTCGGGCGGCGAGATCCGCGTGCTGGGCGGCTCCCCCGACGACCCCGGCGTGCGGGCGCGGCTGGGCTTCCTGCCCGAGCAGTTCCGCTTCCAGACCTGGATGACGGGGGAAGAGTTCTTGAACTTCCACGGACGGTTGGCAGGCCTTCCGGCGGCGGACGTGCGGACGCGGGTGCCGGAGGTCCTGGCCCGCGTCGGCCTTGCCGGGCGCGGTCGGGAGACGCTGGGCGGCTATTCCAAGGGGATGCTTCAGCGGGCGGGGCTGGCGGCGGCGATCCTGGCGCGGCCCCGGCTGGTCTTTCTGGACGAGCCGACTTCGGCCCTGGACCCCATTGGCCGGGTGGAGGTGCGCGAGATTATCGAGGCCCTGCGCGGCGAGGGCGTGGCCGTCTTCCTGAACTCGCACCTGCTCGCGGAGGTCGAGCAGGTATGCGACCGGGTGGCCTTTGTCAAGGCCGGGCGGGTGCTGCGGCAAGGCACCATGCGCGAGCTGACCGGGGGCGTGATCCCGGTGGAGGTGGTGGTGGACACCCTGGGTCCCGAGTTGCGCTCGGCCCTCTCCCGGCTGGGCGAGGTACGGCATGTGGACGCCAACGTGTCGGGCCGGGTGGGGCTGGAGCTATGGGTCGAGCGCGAGGACACCCTCCCCGCCCTCGCGGATGCCATTCACGGGCACGGGGCGCGGCTGTACACCCTTAACCCGCGCCGCCCCGACCTGGAGACGATGTTCCTCGAACTGATCGAGGGACCAGCGCCCGCCGCCCCGGAGGTGGCTCGTGCGTAACGCCCTCCTGATCGCGGAACTCTCGCTGCGCGAGGCAGTACGCAAGCGGCTGGTGGTCGTGCTGCTGCTGCTGACCGCCGCCTTTCTGGGCTTCTACCTGTACGGCGTATGGCGATTGGAGGGCACCCTCGACCAGCGGGCCATCGACGCGGGGCTGGACGGCCGCTCGACGACGGGCGCGGCGAATATCCCCATCATGTACTCGGCGCTGTTCGGGATGTACCTGGTGTTCTTCCTGGGGTCGCTGATGGCCGTGCTGTCCACGGTCGGGGCAGTCAGCGCCGACGTGGAAAACGGCGTGATGCAGTCGGTGCTGGCCCGGCCCATCCGCCGCGCCGAGCTGGTCGCGGGGCGCTGGCTGGGCTTCACGGTGGTCAACGTGGGCTACGTGGCCCTGGTCAGCGCGGCGCTGCTGGGCGGCATCGCGGCCCTGACCGGCTTCGTGCCGCCCGAAGCCCTGCCCGCCGTGGGCCTGATCCTGCTCGCCATCACGCTGCTGACCGCGCTGACCGTGCTGGGCAGCACCCTCTTTACCACGCTCGCCAACGGGATCGGCGTTTTCGTCCTGTACGGGGCGGGGTTCGCGGGGGGCATCCTGACGGCCATCGGCTCGTTCTCGGACAGCCCCACCCTGGGCACGCTGGGCCGGGCCGCGTCCATCCTGATGCCCACCAACTCGCTGTGGCTGGGGGCGACCTACCACCTTCAGCCCGAGGTGCTGCGGCAACTGGGCGAGGCCGCGCAGGGGGCCAATCCCCTCTTCAGCACCACCCCCATCGCGTCCGGTATGGTGCTGTGGGCCGCCGCCTACGCGGTGCTGGCGGTCGTGCTGGCGATGTGGCGCTTCAGTCGGCGGGACCTGTAGCGGTCCACAGGGAAGCCGCCCACGCTTGAGAGGTGGGCGGCTTCTCTATCGGCTTCAGGACGAGCGGGAGGACTCGTCCGGCCTGGGCATCGCGTCGGGAATGGTGGGTTCCGTGGTGCCCGCGCGGTCGGTCGTGAAGTCGGGCCGGTTGTCGGGACCGGACCCCGCCGCGCCGTCGGTGGGGCTGGGGTTGTCGCGGTCTGGGTAAGCGGGGTCGGGTGCAGGTGTGCTGCCCGTGGGCGCCCGGCCCGACTCCCCGTGCTCCTCCTGGGCCGAGAGTTCGGCGATCAGGCGCTCGCGGGCGCTGATCTCCTCGTCCACCCGGCGCAGGTCGTCCTGGATTCCGGCGAGGATCGCCGTGTCGGCCCCGGCGTGGTAGGCGCGGCCCAGCCGGGCGTACAGGGTGTCGAGTTCGCGGGTCAGGCCGAAGACTTCCACGCGCAGCCGCGCCGTCTGGGCCACTTCCTCGCCCCGGCGCTGCACCCGCCCGGCGCCCCGGCGAACCGTGTCGAAGATGTTGTCGAGCATGAGCCCATTCTCCTGCCTGCCGGGTGGGACGGGTGAGGGCAGGGTCAGCCGGGCTTGTCTCTCGGCCCTTGTCTCTAACCCCCCGTGCGGGCCACACTGGGGGCACCGTGAATGCCGCCGAGACCCGTCTCCTGCTGGGAGCGCTGGACGCCGCCCTGGCCCGTGGGCAGCGGGCCGCCCTCGCCACTGTCGTCGGTGTGCAGGGCAGCGCCTACCGCCGCGAGGGGACGCGGATGCTGATTCTGGACGACGGCGCCCAGGTCTGCATGCTCTCGGGCGGCTGCCTGGAGGCCGAGGTGGTGGAGGTCGCGCTGGGGGTGATCGCTGCGGGCGAGCCGGTCCTCACCCACTACGACCTTTCCGAGGACGCGACCTGGGGCCTGGGCATCGGCTGCGGGGGCAGCGTGGACGTGCGGGTGGAGCGGGTGGACCCGGCCGACCCGGTGCCCGCCGGGTGGCTCGCGGCGCTGCGGGAGGGCCGGGCGGCGGCGCTGGCCGTGCCATTGTCGGGCGCCGGGCGCGTGCTCGTCCTGCCCGGTGGGGGAGAGGAGGTGGGCCACCTGCCTGACCCCGGGCTGCACGCCTGGGCGGTGGCGGCGGCCCGCGAGCGCCTCTCGGCCCGCGAGCCCCGCGCCGCGACCCTGACCGCGCCGGACGGCACCCCGGTCTTCCTCGACGTGAACAGCCCCCCGCCCGAACTCGTGATCTACGGGGCCGGGCACGACGCCATGCCGCTGGCGGCTCAGGCGCACGCGTTGGGCTACGCGGTGCAGGTCGTGGACCCCCGGCCCGCCTTCCTGACGCCGGGGAGGTTTCCGGGGGCGACCCTGCACGACCTCGCCCCGGAGGAGCTGCACCGCTTCCGGCCGGGCGAGCGGGCGCACCTGATCGTCATGAACCACCACCTCGACCGTGACCGGGTGTGCCTCGCGCACGCGCTGGGGTCCGGGGCCGGGTATGTCGGCGTGCTCGGGCCACGCTCTCGGGCCGAGGACCTGCTGCGGGAGCTGGAGGCTGAGGGCGTCACCTTCACCCCCGACCAGCTCGCCCGCCTGCGCTCACCCGTGGGCCTGCGCTTGGGCGCCGAGGCCCCTGAAGAAGTGGCCCTGAGCATCCTGGGCGAGCTGATGGCGTGGCGCCGGGGCTACGACGGGGGATTCCTGAGCGGGCACGCGGGCCGCATCCATGACGCCCCCACGCACGCAGTGGCCCCCCGAACTTGAACGGAGGCCACAACCACTCCCGGCCGCTTTGCCCTACCCTGTCCGCCATGACGCCTCCGCCCGCCTCCCCGGTTCGGCCCCTGTGGGTGGCGCTGGGCTTCGTGCTGACGGGCCTGGGGTTCCTGGGGCTGGTGCTGCCGGGGCTGCCGGGGACCGTTTGGTTCGTGCTGGCGGCGGCCTGCTTCGCCCGGGGCAACCCCAAGTGGGAGGCGTGGCTGCTCTCGCGGCCCGTGGTGGGGGACCTCGTGCGCGACTACCGCGAGGGGCGGGGGATGCCGCTGCGGGCCAAGTGGATCGCCTGCACCTGCATCGTGATGGCGGTGGGCTTCAGCCTGACGCGGATTCCGGTCGTGATCGGACAGGTGGCGTGGGCGCTGGTGGGCTTAGCGGGCATCCTCTACATCTCCCTGCGCGTGCCCACCCGGCGGGCATGAGGCGGGGCTGGCTGCTGGTTGGTGGGCTCGCGCTGGGAGCGATCCTGACCACCCTGCGAATCCGCCACCACGAGCGGCGCTATCCCCCACGGGGGCAGGTGCTGGATCTCGCGGCCGGTCCTACGCATGTGATTGAGGGCGGCTCGCCCGACGCCCCCCCGGTTGTCCTGATTCACGGCAGCGACGGGGTGGCGCTGGACTGGCCCGTCTCCCCGCTGTGGGACGCGCTGGCTCCGCACGCCCGGCTGATCGCCCCCGACCGCCCCGGCCACGGCCACACGCCCGCCCGCCCCGGCACGCCCGTCACGGTGGAAGTCAATGTGCGGCGGCTGGCGGCAGTGCTGGACGCGCTGGAGAGGCGAGACCCCGCCGTGCTGCTGGGCCACTCCTACGGGGCAGCGGTGGCGCTCGCGTTCGCCGCCCAGTTCCCAGAGCGGGTGCGTGGGCTGGTGCTGGTGTCGCCCACGGCGTATCCGGCCCCCGGCCTGACCCGGCCCCTTGCCTACGTGCCGCTGGTGCCCGTGCTGGAGACACTCCTCACGCGGGTGCTACTCCTCCCGCTGGGCCGGGCGGTGGCGTGGCTGGAGGGGGGTAGAGCCTTTCACCCCGCCCCCATTCCCCCCGAGTGGCACGCGATGATGCTGGCCTTTTCCCGCCGCCGGGGACAGGTCCACGCGCTCGCCTGGGAGAACCGGACGCTGGCGCAGGAACTTGGAGCGCTGGAGCCGGGTTATCCGGCGTTGCGTTTCCCTGCGGCGGTGCTCGCCGGGGCGCACGACCGCCTGACCCCGGCCGAGTCGCACGCCGTCCCCCTCGCCGGGGCGCTACCGCAGGCCCGGCTGCACCTCTTTCCCGACGGCGGCCACCAACTTCACTGGACCCACCCCGCCGAGGTGACGCGGGCGGTGACCGACGTGCTGGCCGAGGTCCCCGCAAGCGCGACTCCCGCCCCACTTGTCCCGCTCTCCCGCCGCTAGACTCCCCGCATGTTAAGCGGGGTGCTGGAGCGGCTGGGCGAGTACAGCGATCAGGTGCCGCGCTACACGGCCCCGCGTTGCCTGCTGGATCGGCAGGCGGTAGGTGGCTGCGACGCCTGCCACGTCACCTGCCCGCACGGGGCGATTGCGCTGGAGGGGCACCGCATCGCCATCGACCCCGCGCTGTGCACGGGCTGCGGCCTGTGCGTGCAGGTCTGCCCGACCGGGGCGCTGGAATACGACCTCACCCCACCCCTCCAGAGCGTGCGCGACGGCGGCCAAGGTGCGGAGGGTGAGGCCACCCTCACCTGTTCCCAGAGCGGGGCGGGCGGCCCGACGCTGACCTGCCTGGGACGCGTCACGCCTGCCGTGTTCGCCGCCGCCGGAGCCTGGGGCACCCCGCTGACCCTGCTGCACGGCGAGTGCGTGGGCTGCCCGGTGGGAGCGCCCGACGTGCCCGAGCGCCTGACCCGCGTGGTAGAGGAAGCCCAGACCCTCCGTGAACCTACCGGACGCCCTGCCGAGGTGACCGTCCGCCCCGCGACCCCCGACGACCGCGACCGGGCGGGGCGGGTCAGCCGCCGGGGGGCCTTCGCCACCCTGTTCCGGGCAGGCCGCCAGCAGGTCGTGGGGCTGCTCCCCGAGCGCCCGCTGCCCTTCGTGGACTGGAGCCAGCCACAGGAGCGCGTACCGGAGGAATGGCGCTGGCGTCGGCGCTCGCTGGTGCCTGCCCCGGCTCCCGACGCGCCTGTCGTGTGGCCCGCGCCCCTGGTGGATGACAAATGCATCGACTGCCCGGTCTGCTCCAACGTCTGCCCGACCGAGGCGATCACCCGCGAGTTCAAGCCGGAAGGCGGCGCCCGGTTGCTGCTCAACCTCGCCGCCTGCACGGGCTGCATGGCGTGTGTGCGCTCCTGCCCGCCCGACGCGATGCACCCCCAGCGCGAGTGGCTTCCGGCGGCCTTTGACGCGCCGCTGCTCATCCGGGACAGCGACAGTGTGATGTGACTCCGCCGGGTGGTGCGTCCACCGTGACCCTCGTCCCCGCGCTCCTTTCGCGCTCCCGCCTACACTGGGAACCGTGTTCGCCGCCCGCTCCCCCTACGCCCGACTGGAGGGGTTCTTGCGCGACATCCTGGGGGGCGGCGCGGCGCTGCTGCATCAGGAAGACCCCGCCCCCGCCCGCACCCTGAAGGCCACCGAGCTGGGCTGGTCCCCCGCCGTGCAGCGCGGCTTCGGCTTCCCGGAGGTCTACAGCCACCAAGCCGAGACGTACCGCCGGATGCGGGACGGCGAGCACGTCATCCTGACCACGCCCACGGCGAGCGGGAAGACGGGGGCCTTCTTCCCCGCCGTGTTCGAGCGGCTGGAACGCGATTCGGGAGCGACAGCCCTGTTCGTGTATCCCCTCGTAGCCCTCGGACAGGACCAGCGCGACAAGCTGGCGGCCTTCCGCGAGCGCGGCGGCTTCGGGTGGGACATCGCCGCCTTTCAGGGCACCGCGCAGCCCGGCGAGGTCTTTCGCGACGACGTGCGAATGGTCACCGCCACGCCTGACAAGCTGCACTGGTCGCTGACCCACCCCCGCGTGCGCGACTTCCTGCGGCGGCTCTCCTTCATCGTGCTGGACGAGGCGCACACCTACCGGGGTGGCTTCGGGTCGGAGGTCGCGGGGATGCTGCGGCGGCTGCTGGGGCTGGCCCGCGCCCTGGGGGCGAATCCGCAGGTCGTCCTCTCCACCGCCACCATCGGCAACCCCGCCGAGTTCGCCCGCGAGCTGGTGGGCGTGGAGGCCACCCAGGTCAGCGAGTCGGGGGCGGCCCGCCACGGCAAGCGCTACTACCTCGCGGACCACCGGGGACAGCCCCGGCGCTTCTGGGACGCGGTCATCAGTGCCAGCATCCAGCGCAATCTCAAGGTGCTCGCCTTTTTCCGGGGCCGCTCGCGGGCGGCGCGGCTGTATTCCACCTACCGGGCGCAGCCGCTGAACCGCTCGCACGTCCACCTCTACATGGCCGGAACCTCCGACCGCGAGGGCCGCCTCACCGAGTTCCGCCGCGCCAAAAGTGGGGTGATGTTCGCCACCAACGCGCTGGAGGCCGGGGTGGACATCGGGGATCTGGAGGTCGTCATCATTGACGGCTATCCCGGCTCGCGCATGGCCTTCCGGCAGATGGCGGGGCGGGCCGGGCGAATCGCGCCGGGCCTCGTGCTGTACCTCCCTGCGCTGAACGAGCAGGGCGTGCCGCAGCCGGTGGACGCCTTTTATTCCAACGCCGAGAACTTCCGCGAACTCGTCACCGGACCTATTGAAAAAGCCGTCGTGGAGGCTGAAAATCCCTACCTCGCCCCCCGTCACCGTGCCCGCGCGAACGAGGAGTGCCGGGCGGCGGGCCTTCCGGCCGACCTCGCGCCGGGGCCGCGCTACTGGAACCTGCGGGGCGAGGGAAGCGCCAAGTTCGCAGTCATTGAGGAAACCGACTGGGTGCAAAAAGGCCCCCGTGCCTTTGACGCCCCGCTGGAGTCCCCCAGCCAGCACTACGCCCTGACCGAGAAGCACGAGGGCGCGGTCTTCACCCTGGACGGCCAGGGCTACAAGGTCACCCGCTGGGAGACGCACCCCGCTGGAACCGCGATTCTGGTGGAGCGCTTTGACGCCGCCAACCTCTTCACGCGCGGGCTGTACGCCATCGAGGTCAGCCCGGTGAAGATGGGCGAGTGGGTGCGCCGGGGGCCGCTGGCCTACCGCCACGGTGAGGTGGTCATCCGGCGACGCTACGCGGGCTACATGATGATGCGGCAGGTCTTCGAGCGCGTCTGCACCGGCTGCGACCGGGTGCCCGACCCCACCGAGCGGGTCTGCCGCGCCTGCGGGGGCCGCATTCAGGACCGCATGCAGGACCACAAGCTCTCCGAACACCTCTACGACGAGCCGCTGGAACTGCCTCCCTTCCGTACCGCCGCGCTGGAGGTCGGCGTGGACGCCCGCGCCACCGAAAAGCCCACGGCGGTCGCCCACACCCTCAAGCACCTGCTGCAAAAGGTCACGCCCGAGCGCGTCGCCTGCGACGAGAACGACCTCGCGGGCGCTTTCCGGCAGGACCGCGACAACTATTTCTTCCTCTACGACGACTGGGTGGGCGGCCTGGGCGTCAGCCGCCGCGCCTTCGAGAGTCTGGAGGACCTGCTGCGGCGCTCGCTGGACCTCGCCGCCAAACCCTGCTGCAAGGAGGCGCACGGCTGCTACGAATGCATCGCCGTGAGCCGCTGCTACAGCCCCTTTCTCGCCAGCGGCGAGCGGCGCCCCACCGACAAGCCCGCCACCCGCGCCTTTTTGGAAACCCTGCTGGGCGTCGAGCGGGCGCCGCAGCCCGAACCCGACGCGGCCACCCTGCCCGACGTTCCGGCCCTGCCCCCCTCCTGGCCGCTGCAAGCCCGCGAACTGCTGGACCTGCATGGCCTCTCGCTGCCGGAAGTCAGCGCCCGCCTCGGCATCCCCAGCCGCGAGCTTCAGCGGGCGGTCAGCACCACCGAACCGCTGCGGCTGCGGCACGCCAAGTTCGGGGAGGGCGTCTTCCTGCAAGGCTTCCATGCCGGGGACCGCCGCGAGGTGCTCGTCTATTTCCCCGGCGTGGGGCAGAAACGGCTGCTGCTGAAGTTCGCGGGCCTGACGGTCGTGGAGAAGACCGCGCCCGCCCCCGTGCCGGGCGGTTGACCCCCCGCGCGGAGCATGGCTATACTCCACTGCGCCTCGTGCTCGGGGCCGCGCCACCACTTAGGGATATGGTGTAATGGCAGCACAACAGATTTTGGATCTGTTTGTCTAGGTTCGAATCCTAGTATCCCTGCCACAAGGGCCGCCTCCGGGCGGTTTTTTGCTGTCCCGCGCGGCTGTATGGGGTCCAAAGGCAAGCCTCCTCACGTTCAGTCAGCCAGCGTTCACGCCACGTCAGGCGGGCGGGCCTACGCTGGCCTCAGCAGACAGGAAAGCCCGTTCAGGCCGCAGTCCGCGCCCGGCTTCCCCTGCAAGGAGACGCCATGAAGAAGCCCGCCTTGATCCTCGCCCTGACCGCTTCCGTGTTCTCCAGCCTCGCCCTGCCCGCGCAGGCCGCGCCGCGCCTTAGCACCCAGAGCATCATCGTCAACCCGGTACCCACCACGCTGGAAGGCCGCGTCTGGGTGGACCGCGACACCAGCGGCACCCGCACGCCGACCTACCGCATCGGTGACCGCATCCAGCTCTCGGTCAGCGTGAACGAGAATGCGTACGTTTACCTCTTCTGCCTCAGCCCCGACGGCAGCGTGGACCAGATTTTCCCCAACCGCCTCGGCAGCGGCAACTATGTCCGTAAGGGCGAGGTCCGCCGCTTCCCCTCAAGCGGCGACAACTTCGTCTTCAACGTGGGCGGCCCCGCCGGGCTGAACAAGGTCCTCGTGATCGCCAGTCGCCGCCAGCTCAACCTCTCCGAACTCAGCACCTTCAGCGCGGGCGACGCCTTTGCCACCGTCAAGCCCCAGGGCAGCCAGCAACTCGCGCAGGCCCTGAGCATCGTGGTCAACCCGGTGGCGCAGCCTATTCCCCAGCAGGACTGGGTCAGTGACATCGCCTTCTTCAACGCCGTGCGCTGAGAACTCTTGAACTGAACTGGGCATCCTGCGGGGTGCCCGTTTTTACTTGGTCAGGACGTAGAAGGCTCGTTCCCCCTCACGCGCGAGGTCCGTTACTGCGTAACCGCACTCCAGATACGTCCCCAGCACCGCCCGCAACGCGAGCCGCCAGGCCAGCCGCACGTCGTCGGGCAAAGGCTCGGCGTGGAGGGGCACCTCCGCGAGGAGGCGTGGGGAGGTGGCGTCCAGACGCGGCGAGGCCGGAACGTCGCCCTTCCCCTCCAGCACGACCTCTCCCTCCGGCCCCGGCGCGGGCCGCTCCACCTGGGGCTGGGTCAGGTCCCACTCCACCATGAGGCGGTCGGCAGGAAAGGCCGTCTCCCGCGCCTCTCCCAGCGCGTACCAGTCCGGGTGGTAGCTCACCGCCCGCGCTCCCAACTTCCCCAGGTTCAGGCGAGCATTGCGGGCGACGAGAGGATCAAAGGTCCACGTCATCCGCGTGAGGCCCTGCGCCAGCACCCGTTCCCGTTGCGCGTGCTTGAGCGCGACGGCGGCCCCGCTTCCGCGCCAGTCGGGGCGAACTGCCAGCAGGTGCGAGTGGTGCCACACCTCGCCGCCCCCGAGCGCTGGAAAGCCGTAGGCCAGGCCGAACGGCGTCTCCGGGTCATCCTCCGGATACGCGCCCAGCACCACCGCCCCCGTGTGCGCCCCGATACGGAACATGGTCGCGGGCAGCACCTCGCGGTCGGCGTATCCCCATGCCCCGACTTGCACGTCCTCCAGCCTACGCATTGCCCAGGGGTCCGTTACGTCCCGGACCACGAAGGCCCGCCCTCTCATCAAGTCCGCAGCTCCTCGTGCAGCTCGGCCCGGCTTGCCACGAAGTCGCGGTTCAGCGTCACCCCGATGCCGGGTCCGGCAGGCACCGGCATCAGCCCGTTCGTGGCCTCCAGCGCCTCGTTCACCACGTCCGTCTCCCAGTAGCGACTCGCAGAGCTGGTGTCGCCCGGCAGCGCGAAGTTCGGCAGCGTCGAGAGGTGGATGTTGTGCGCCCGGCCCACGCCACTTTCCAGCATGCCGCCGCACCACACCGGGGCACCGAAGCTGGCCGCCACGTCATGCACCCGCCGCGCCTCGGCATGCCCACCCACCCGCGCGACCTTCACATTGATGACCCGACCGGCTCCCAGCGCCAGCCCCTTGCGGGCGTCGGCGGCGCTCGCCACGCTCTCGTCCAAGCAGAGGGGCGTCCGCAATCGGCGCTGCAACTCGGCGTGATCCACCAGATCGTCCCAGGCGAGCGGCTGCTCTATATAGGTCAGGTCATAGGCGTCCAGCGCGGCCAGCCGTCCGGAGTCGGCCAGCGTGTAGGCGCTGTTGGCGTCCACCGTCAGGCGGATGTCGGGAAAGGCCTCGCGCACCGCCCCCACCGGCCCCACGTCCCAACCCGGCTTCACCTTCAGCTTGATGCGGCGGTAGCCCTGCTCCACATGTCGCCGCACGATCTCCACGGTCGCGGCCTCGTCGGGCTGGATACCCAGGCTCACGCCCACCTCTACCTCTGTTTTGGTGCCGCCCAGCAGAGTCCCCAGCGGCACCCCCAGCGTCCGCGCCCACAGGTCCCACCCGGCCATCTCGACCATCGCGCGGGCCATGCGGTTGCCCCGAAAGGGGCCGAGTGCTGCTTCCAGCGCCTGCGGGTTGTCAAAGGTGCGGCCCAGCACACGCGGTAAGAACACCTCGCGCAGCAGTGCCAGCGCCCCCGAGATCGTTTCTTCCCTGTACATCGGCGCAGGCTCCATCGTGCCCTCGCTCAGCCCCGAGACGCCCTCGCCGTGCAGCGTCAGCAGCGGCACCAGCTTCTCGGTCTGCACCCCGAAGCTGGTCTCGAACCGGAACTTTAGGGGCAGACGCACCAGGGTGACTTCGGCGGCCTCGATTTTGAACATGCCCAAGTATGCCCACCCAGCCGCGAGTTTTGGTCGGATGCGAAGACTCAGGCGGGGGGTGTTGACAGACTTCAGGGTGGGGTGTATCTTTTCTGAGCCTCAAGCGAGGCGGGCAGCATGACAGGCGAAGAAGAGCGAGAGCAGGGCCACCTGACAGGGTGGTACACGCGGTCTCTC
>NZ_WBSL01000011.1 GCF_009377345.1 Deinococcus terrestris
TGCTCAGGATGCGCTGGGTGACGGTACAGATCAGCACCTGAAACTTCAGGGTGTGCCGCTTTTTCTTGCCGCTGTACCAGCGACGCTGTTTTTTTCCTATGACGGCAAAGGGGGCTTGAGGAGTAGGCTGGGAGGTGCGGAGGTGTCAAGTGGCGCGTCGAGATGCTCGTGAGCCTGCCCCACGAATGGAAGTCCTGAGGTGTGCCGTGACCTCCTGCCCAGTCTGCGGGCAGTCCACGACCCTGGCGTACCACAACAGGCGACGCCTGATGATGTTGGGGGGCGCCGTGCAGTACATCCTCAAGATTCGGCAGTGCCGTGATGCCGCGTGCTCGAGATATCGACAGCCCCTTCGGCCCGAAGCCGAAGGGGCCCTGGCGCTGCCCCGTTCTGAATACGGGCTGGATGTCCTGGCGCTGATCGGCAGAAAGCGGTACAGCGAACACCGTTCCGTGCCCGAGATTCACGCGCTCCTCTTGGAGCGCGGCGTGGAGATCAGCGAACGGAACGTCACCAACCTGCTGCACCGCTACGAAGAATTGCTGGCGTTGCGCTTGACGGACGCGACGCGGCTTCAGGAGAAGCTGCGTGCCCAGGGGCGCGTGATCTTGGCCCTGGACGGGTTGCAGCCCGATATTGGGCATGAAGTGCTGTGGGTATTGCGGGACGTGCTGTCGGGCGAGGTGTTGCTCGCTCGTGCCCTGCTGGGGAGTGGCGAAGCGCAACTCGCGCCCCTGGTTCAAGAAGTGAAGGAGGCCCTCGGGGAGGGCCTCCCGATCATCGGCGTGATCAGCGATGGTCAGCATGCCATCCGCAATACCATCGCCCGGGTTCTGCCCGGCGTCCCGCATCAACTCTGCCAATTCCATTACCTGCGCGAAGCGGCCCGTCCCGTCTTTGAAGCCGATCGGCACGCCAAGGTGCAGCTCAAACGCGAGTTGCGGGGGATCCGGAAGCTGGAACGCAGCCTAGAGGGACGTCATGACCTGCAGGCCAGGGTGCTGCTGAGCTACTGTCTCGCCGTGCGGAGTGCCCTGACCGATGATGGCCGCCCGCCGCTGGCGGCGAGCGGCCTGAGACTCCGGCGGCGGATTCAGGATGTTGAAGAATCCCTGGACCGGGTCATCACCGTGAAAAAGGGGGGCAAGAACCGGTAGGCCGTGATCTGGAACGGCTGCACGCGCATCTCCAAGACGCCTTGGAGAGCAGCCGCACGGTGTGGCCGGACATTAACACGGCCTACCGATTGGTTTCGCAAGCTGCCCAAGTGCTGGACAATGCCGAGGAAGGCACCGTCGAGCAGGTGGAGCAGCGTTTCAACACCGTGTTGCAGCGGATCGAACAGGAAGCGAACCGCTCCGGTTCGCTTCCGGACGCCCTCAGGCACTTCCTCAAGGTCACAGCGAGCTACCGTCCGCACCTGTTCCACAGCTATCGCCTCCCTGGCCTCCCCCGCACCAACAATGATCTGGAACAGTTCTTCGGTGCTGCTCGCTACCACGAGCGGCGGATTTCTGGGCGGAAGGTCGCCTCGCCCAGCACCGTCATCCGGGGGCAGGTTCGCCTGGTCGCCGCCTTCGGCACTCGTCTTTATCCACCCACGGGACCTGACCTCCAGCCCCGCTGCTTGATGGCCTGGCATCGTCTGCGGGCCGGACTGGAAGTCCGGCATGAGGCACGACGTCAGCAACTCCGCTTCCGCCGCTCCCCGGATCAGTACCTGGCCGCCTTGGAAGATCAACTCCTCAAGCCCCCTTTGCCGTCATAGGTTTTTTTGGGTCGCTCGCAGGGGACCTCGGAGGCATCGACCGCGACAATGCTGTACACGATCTGTGCCTCCCGAAACACACGCTGCTTGGGCATCTGGAACTGTGGGTTGGCGATCAGGGCGGCTTCGACCCGTTCCACCGTGCGATGCACGGTGGTCTCATGAACGCCCCAGTCATCGCCCAGGTGCGCG
This sequence comes from Deinococcus terrestris, assembly GCF_009377345.1. Lineage (NCBI taxonomy): Bacteria > Thermotogati > Deinococcota > Deinococci > Deinococcales > Deinococcaceae > Deinococcus > Deinococcus terrestris. Next base: position 1,961 of record NZ_WBSL01000011.1, read on the forward strand.
AAGGTGCGGTATTCGCGCCAGAATTCCAAGGTCAGCAGCAGTTGTTCCGCGACGCTGAGTGCGGCTGGACGGCCAGATTTCTTCTTCTGTGCTTCCCGCTCTGCGAGGACCGCCTCCATCTCGGCGAAGGTTTCGGGATAGACCCCGGTCTCTCTAGGGGTCAAAAGTGGCGAGGAAGTCGGGAAACGCGTGTGCAGGCCCACGGTTGGGCTTGGTCAGCACGGCGCGAAGGGCATCCAGGCCACGTCTGAAGAGGCTTTTGGGCGGGTAGCCGTGTCGAAGGCAGCGTGACGGGTCACGCTGCTGCTCAAACTCTCCCACCAAACAGCACCATACGAAGGCCAGTGCGACCACGGCCAGGAGCGTGGCGACCCGACTGGGATCAGTCAGGTGCGTGCTTTCGAGAAAAAAGCCCCTGGATTTCAGCGCCTGATGCATGTTTTCTGCGGTCCAGCGCAGCGCGTAACGTTTCAGGGCTTTCTCAGCATGGCCCTGGTAAGCCAGGAACAGGGTCTGACCGAAGGCGTTCTGGCACGCCAGAACGCGCAGCGTCACGCCGTAGACGTGAGTGGGCTTGTGCCAGACCCGCACTTCACCCGGCTTGAGTTTCTTGAATCTGACCCAGACTGGGGACCCCTCGACCATGCTGTCAGCCCGCAAACGGATCACGGGAGAAATGCCCATGCGGCGCAAGGCCACGAACCACTCCCCACCGATGAACTCCCGGTCGGCGGCCAGGAAGAGTGTCTTGCCCTGGAGCAAGGGGAGCAGGCGTTCGACCAGCGCGATGCGGGTCGCCATGTTGCTGTTGCCGCTATGCGGCAACAAGGTCCAGACGAGCGGGAAGCTGAAGGTCTGCCACCGCACGCTGAGCAGGAGAATGTTGATGTCCTGTTGACCGAGCTTCCAATTGGTTCGGTCCAGGACGAGCAGCATCTGCTGCTCGTCTCGCAGATGGGCCAGGACAAAGCGGGCAACCAGGAGATCGGGAAGTGCGAATTCCACGAAGCGCTTCAGGCGTTGGTACACAGTGTCGTTTGAGCCGGGGAGGTCAACGATCTGGACGAGCTGGTAGAGAACGACGCTTCGTGCCTGAATCACGGCCAGGATCAGGGCGCTCAGGACGGTCAGGCGACGAGGATCAAGCGGGAAGTGCTCAGCAAGCAGGGCAGTGAGGCTAGACTGAGCGGGTCGGCTCCGGGTGTCTTTCATTGCAGAAAACACCGTACAGGAGCCGACTTCTCAAGCCTCCATCTGACTTTTGACCCCTAGAGAGGACCCCGGTACGTCGCCGGAACTGCGTGCGATTCATCCGCATTGTGCGTGCTAGACGGTCTTGCTCCATCCCACTAGCTTACTCCGCGACTTTCGCAAGAGGTCTAATTTATCGTGTGTCCTGCGTTCTAATCCAGCCAAACTCAAGATGTGTTACAGTTAATTTACATGAAACAACTCAATATTCCGGCTTTGTTGTCGGCGGCCTTGATGATTTCCGCCTGCAATACCACTCCCCAGGTCCCGGAACCACCAAAAGCGGAGGCCCCATCAAAGGCCACGGACAGTGCCTACAGCACGACCCTTGTTTGGCAGAGCGACAACCACTGGGTAAGCGGCACCCTCGACAACCTCAAGCTCAGTGGCGACACGCTAATTCTCGCTGAAGGAAAGACGTCGGGCACCCTGACCAGCAGCGTCATCACAGTGAACGCCTATGACCAGCTCATTCCTTCCTGGAATGCTGAAACCGGCGAAAAAGGCAGTCTGAGCGTCGAGGTGCGCCACCAGAAGGTGGGAGACACCTGGACCAAGTGGTATTCCTTTGGCACTTGGTCCCGCGCCGAGGGCCGCGCCAGCGCCGAGAGCCAAAAGGATGTCGACGGCATCGTGTGGACGGACACCAACAACCTCTATGGCCGTGCGACCACCACCCGTTACCAGTACCGCGTGACGCTGAGAGACGGGGCCAAGCTCAAGCAGGTGGCCATGAACACTGTGGATACCGACCGGCAGACGGCCGGTGCCGGTGCGCCCAGCGACAAGAGTGCCTGGGGCAAGGTGCTGAACGTGCCTGAGCGTTCCCAGATGATCTACCCGGACGGCGGCGAGGTCTGGTGCTCCCCCACCTCGACCAGCATGGTGATGGCGTTCTACGGCACCAACGTCACCGTCCCCGAAGCCGCCAAAGGCACCTACGACGCTGTGTATGACGGGATGGGCAACTGGCCCTTTAATGTCGCCTACGCGGCCGAGTATGGCTTCCGGGGCTTTGTGACCCGGCTGCCGAGTCTGGCCGCTGCCGAAAAGTACATCGCGGCGGGCATTCCCCTGGTGGCCAGCATTCGCTGGAAGGTGGGAGAGCTGCCTGGAGCCGCCATTCCTTCGAGCACTGGCCACCTGGTGGTGGTCGTCGGCTTTGACGCTCAGGGCAACCCGGTGGTGAACGACCCGGCCGCGGCAGACAACGAGAGCGTGCAGCGCACTTATGGGCGCGACATTTTCGAGAAGCTGTGGCTGAACGCCTCGGGTGGAATGGTGTACGTCATCCACAAGAGCGGCGCAGCGGTACCCCAGTAGGACAGGGCAGTCCCGGGGGCCTGAGCGCCGCACCCGCCAGGCTCTCCGGACCTACTTCCCGGCTGGGCGCAGGGGGACGTCGCTAAGGCGGGCCGTCACCAAAGGGAGACCCGTCACGGAAGGGCGAGCCAGAACCTTCATGAACGGAATGGTCGTCACTCCTGCCGGAATGGCGTGGTTTAAGGACGCTGCCACCGAGCGCGAAGTGAAGCAATTTCACGAGCAGGCCGTAGAAAAGTACCGCTTTCGAGCAGTGGCGGCAGTTTCTGAGGCTTACAGCGCCCTTATCTGGAGGGCGTACAGGTAGATTTCTACCTCCAGGACTCGAAGTGCCAACGCCACCCATGTATTCGGCACTCCCCAAAATCTCCCTGCTCCCGGAGCGCAACTTGCCAGCAGCAGGACCAGCAGCAAAAGGGAACGTATGTGCCGAGCATAGCGACGGCCCCCCCAAGCGTTGTTCTGTTGGAATCTCCGGCGCACTGGGCCGCTAGGATGCCCCCTATGCCGCCCGTGCTGCGCCTCGACCGGGGCACCCTCGTGATGTGGGAGGTGCCCGAGGTGGTCTCGCACCTCTTCACCTGGGACTCCCGCAGCCAGTCGTACCGCGCTCCGGGGCAGACTTACCGCGAGGTGATGGAGGCGCTCGGGCAGGCAGGTGTCAAAGACGAGGCCGCAAGCTTCCTCAAGCTCGACCTGGGCTACGCCCGCGACATCGAGCCCTACCAGCACCAGCAGGGCGCCCTGAATGCCTGGAAACGGGCCGGGCGCCGGGGCGTGGTGGTCCTGCCCACTGGGGCGGGGAAGACCCTGGTCGCGCAGCTCGCCCTGCGCGATACCCCCCGCAGCGCCCTGGTCTGCGTGCCTACCCTCGACCTGATGCACCAGTGGTACGCCGGGCTGCTGGCCGCCTTTCCGGACGCCCAGGTGGGTCTGCTGGGTGGGGGCAGCAAGGACGACGCGCCCATCCTGGTGAGCACCTATGACTCAGCGGCCATCCACGCCGAGGACCTCGCTGGGAGATATGCCTTCCAAGTCTTCGACGAGTGCCACCACCTCCCCGCCCCCTTCACCCGCGTCACCGCGGAGATGGGGATAGCCCCCTACCGCCTGGGCCTGACCGCCACTCCGAAGCGCAGTGACGGACGAGAGGCGGATCTGGACGGGCTGGTCGGCCCGGTCGTGTACTCGGTCGTCCCAGAGGAGCTGGCGGGCGGCTCGCTGTCCGAGTACCGCGAGGTCATCATCCGGGTGCGGCTCAGCCCCCTGGAGCAGGAACGCTACGACGGGTGCATTCGCCTCCGCAACGACTTTCTGCGGCGCTCGGGTATTCGGCTGGGCAGCATCGAGGGCTGGCAGAAATTCGTCATGTCGAGCGGGACCGTCCAGGGCCGGGCGGCCATGCTCGCGCATCTGGAGGCGAAGTCCCTGGCCTACGGGACCGAGGGCAAACTGCGCGTGCTGGAGGAGATCTTCGCCAACCACCCGCAGGAGCGGACCCTGATCTTCACCAACGACAACGCGGCGGTCTACCGCATCAGTCACGAGTTTCTGGTCCCCACCATCACGCACCAGACGCCCGTCAAGGAGCGGCACAAGCTGCTGAAGAGATTCCGGGACGGCACCTACCGCATCCTCGCCACCAGCCGGGTCCTGAACGAGGGCATCGACGTGCCGGAGGCGAGTGTGGCCGTGGTGCTGTCCGGCACCGCCACCGAGCGCGAGTACGTGCAGCGGCTCGGGCGCATCCTGCGGAAGTCGGAGGGGAAACAGGCGGTGCTGTACGAGGTCATCACCGAGGGCACCTCCGAGGAACGGGTCAGCCAGCAGCGCCGGGGGCAGTGGCAGCCAGGGCAACGGGCGGAAACGCCCGTGTGGGAGGACCTGAATGCTCCCCACTGAACTCCTGATGTTCCGGGTCAAGGGCGGCGTGGTGGAGCCCCGACGACTCAAGCCCACACCAGGCAACCTCCAGCTCGCCGAGACCCTGATCCGCACCTTCGAGGCCAATCTGGGCAAGAGACGGGCGGACCTCGACGAGGACCTGAAAGTGCTGGGGGCCGGGCGGCCGGACTTCAAGGTGCTGCGGGGGATGGCGCATCTGTTGACCAACGGGTCGAGCACCTTTGAGACGGGCGGGCACGCCGAGCCGTCCCTGGTGCGGGAGAAGGTCTTCGAGCTGGCCCAGGCGCATCCACCCAGTCGTCTGCGGCGTGACCTCGTGCTGGAGCAGGCTGCACGGTCCCTCTCCAGCGAGCGGCCCCTCTCCGCTGAGGATGTGGCCGCTGCCCTGTACGCCGATCTGCCGGACCAGCAGACGTTGACGGCCTTCGACCCGCCTGAGCCGCAGGCCCTGATCGAGCGGTGGGACCTGGCCCAGGCCCAGGGGGTGCTGTACCGCGCCTACAGCCTGATCCTGACCGCCCGGCCCAATGAGCCTGCCCGGTACAAGCAACTGTTGAAATACACGCGCTTTTTCGGCCTGATGCTGACGGTGGAGGGTGATCCGGTCCACGGGTTCACCCTGACCCTGGACGGCCCGACCTCCCTGTTCGGCGGGACCACCCGCTACGGGCTGGCCCTGTCGAAGTTCCTGCCCGCGCTGCTGCACGTCACGAAATGGGACCTGACCGCGACCCTCAAGCCCCGCCGGGATCTCGCCTGGGTGGACCCGAAGGACGAGGAATGGCAGTTCGGCCTGACCAGCGAGGACGGGTACGTCAGCCACTACCCCGAGCCCAAAGAGCATGACAGCGCCCTGGAGTCGGGCTTTTCCGAGCGCTTCGCCAAGCTGGAGACTGCATGGAAGCTGGAGCGCGAGGTGGACCTGGTGCCGGTGCCGGGGGGCGTGATCTTGCCGGATTTCCGCCTCGCCCACGAGGACGGCCGCAGCGTGCTGGTGGAGATCGTGGGCTACTGGCGGCCGGAGTACCTGCGGAAGAAGTTCGACCTGCTGCGGAAATCAGGCAGGCAAGACGTGATCGTGTGTGTCTCGGAGCGGCTGAACCTGGAGCGGGCGGGCGTGGACCCCTCGGACTTCGACGAGCGGCTGGTGTGGTTCAAGGGCGTGCTGAACCCGAAAGAGGTGCTGGCGGTCGCGGAGCGGCTGACGGCAGAAGGTCCGCCGCCCTGACCTGATCGACACACTGGACTGGTGTGAAGTGGCCCTGCTGCGGTGAGGTAATGGGGGCTTCGGAAGCCAATGCATGCCCAGTGCCCGTGGCCAGCCTGCTGGGGGTCCATTCACGCGGGCGGCATTCCCTGCAGGCAAGCGGGACACAAATCGCCAAAAACCACAATGGGTTGTGCCAAAGCAACGGCACGGCCCCAGGGACGGTGTGCAGAGCTTCGGGCTAAATGTGGGCCTGTAAGCAAAGCTGGCTATGGCCCCTTGCTAGGGTGCCTCACAATTCGTTCAGAAAGGGCAGGACGAGACCAGGGCGCTCACGCGAAACTACGACGAGATCCCTCTCCCAGAGCGTGGTGCCCGGCAGGAGATCCCTATGCCCATCCGTACCCTGGCTCCACTCCTCTCGCTGTCGCTGCTGCTGGCCGCCTGTAGCAGCGCACCCCAGACTTCGCTGCCGAACACTTCGGCTCAGCCAAGTGCCCTGAATGCCAACAGCACGCTCTCCGCTCAGGCTTCCATGTCCGACCGTCAGCGTGCCTTGGCCTTTGCTCCCGGCGTTCACCCGGTCAACCCCAGTGCGGACTGGCAGGGTCAGGCCTTCAGCGCGGATGGGCGCTACCTGCTGTTCAAGGTCTACTCGGCGGCGGCCACCCGGATGCAGGTCGACCTGTACGACGCGGCCGGCCAGGTCCGGGCCCAACTGCCGCTGACGCGTGACGCGGCCACGGGTCTGTGGTAGGGGTGACGCCAGTAGCCACGCGGAAACAAACGCTAAGCGTCTAGCAGCTCCCCCTCACCGGGCCGAACCGGGTCCGCGAAGGGCCGGAGGGCCCCCTGCACCAGCGTCGGCGACAGCTCGAGGTGAGAGCGCCCCAGCACCGCCTGGTGTTTGAGACTGGACTGCGGATCGGGGAGGCACCGGTCGCCCATGTCGAGGACGCTCGTCCCCGGGACGAGTGGCGCTGGTCAGGCTAGAGCTGGAGGACGGCCCGGGCGATTAAGAAGTAGATCACCAGCCCGGTGCCGTCCACCAGCGTCGTGATGAAGGGCGCGGACACGACGGTGGGGTCGAGCCGGAGCTTGCGTAACAGAAGGGGCAAGACGGCGGCCACCACCGATGACCAGATGCTGATGGCGGCGATGGCCAGGGCGACGACCGTCCCCACATCCGCCCCGACGTGCAACAGCTTCGCTCGAAGGAAAGCGATCAGGGCCATCACGGCCCCAATCACCAGTCCGACCACGAACTCCTTGCCGAGAATCCAGCGCAGGTCCCGCAGGCTCAGGTCGTCCACCGCCATCGCGCGGACGAGCGTGGTGGTGATCTGACTGCCGATGTTCCCGCCGGTCCCCAGCAGCAGGGGAATGAAAAAGGACAGGGCCACCACCTGCCCCAGTGTGTCCTCGAAATAGCGCATCACGTTCCCGGTGTAGGCCTCGGCGACGAACAGCGCGAGCAACCAGGGCAGCCGCTTGCGAAAGAGCAGCCAGACGCTCGCCCGGCGGTAAGGCGTCTCCAGCGGTTGCGAGCCGCCCAGCCGCTGGAAGTCCTCGGTCGCTTCCTCTTCCAGCACGTCGGCGACGTCATCCTCGGTGATGATGCCGACCAGCCGACCCCCCTCATCGGTGACCGGCAGGGCGAGCAGATTGCGGCGCATCAGCAGCCGCGCGGCGACTTCCTGGTCGGTGTCGACGCGGACCGACACCGCGTCTGGCACCATCAGTTCGCGCACGGGGGTCCCCGGCGGCGCCGTGACCAGCGCGTGCAGCGAGAGGACCCCCAGGAAGGCCTGCGCCCCGTCCACCACATACACGGAATAGATCGTCTCCGCCTCATGGGCCACCTGGCGGATGGCCGCTATCGCCTGATCCGCAGTCAGATCGGGCAGCACCGCGACGAACTGGGGCGTCATCCGGCCGCCAGCGCTGTCGGCCGGGTAGGCCAGCAACTGACGCAGCCGGGCCGCCCGTCCTTCCGGCAGGGCACCGAGCAGCTCAGTCAGAACGCCGCCGGGGAGACGCGCGAGGAGGTCGGCAGCGTCGTCCGGATCCAGCGCCCCCAGCAGCGCGGCCCCCTCCGGCCGTGGCAGCCTGGCCACGAGGTCCGCGCCGACGGTCGGCGGCAACTCGGCCACGATCGCCGCTCGGCGTTCGGGAGGCAGGCGGCGCGTGACTATGGGCAGCTCGTGCGGGGGGAGCTGTGAGAGCAGTTGCGCCCATTCAGCCGGACTCAGCCGCCCGGCCGCCATCACCAGCGGGGCCGCGGCTCCGCTGCGCAGGGCCTGACGTAGCTCCTCCAGCTGCCTGTCGCTCAGGGTCACGGTTGCCTCCGACTGCTGCTTCACTGTCGCACAGGTGCCCGCACATTCCGCAAGGGCGCTTCCATCGTCGCGCTGCCTCGCGGGTGATCGGTGGGCCGGCAGTCCTGTCCTGGAGTGGGCAGGAAGCTCGCTCTGGAGGGAGCCGAGGACCGGAGAGTCGGCTTGCGGGTTCAGCATCTACACGGCGGTCACGCTGGGCGGCCCCTGCGGGGCACGGGCTCGGCCGGTCTGCGGTTATGATGGGCTCTCGCCCCAACCAGATCAGAGTTTCCCCCTCGATAGGGCTGCCCGAACCCAACCACCAGATTGACCCCCAGGTGAGGCGGGCTGCCCTTTACCCTCCCTGAGGGGGCAATCTGGGCAACCGCCCGCAATCGGGGGCCTGGAGTAGGCTCCAGAGGCAACCAAACAGGCTGCATCTGTGCATTCACTGCGAGGCTGCCAGGAGGAGGGACCATGACCATCAAGACCGTCGCGGTGTGCGGCAGTGGAGTGTTGGGTTCGCAAATCGCCTTTCAGACGGCCTTTCACGGCTTTGACGTGCGCGTATATGACGTAGGCGACGAGGCCGTCACCCGCGCTAGGGCCACCCTGGAGGGGTTGCAGGAACGCTACCAGCAGGACCTCCAGGCCACTCCGGAGCAGACCCGGGCGGCCATGGAGCGCCTGACGTTCTTCACCGAACTGGCGGAGGCCGTGCGGGGCGTGGACCTCGTGATCGAGGCCATTCCGGAAGTTTTCGACATCAAGCGGGACTTCTACCACAAGCTGGGCGAGGTCGCCGACCCGGACACCATCTTCGCCACCAACACCTCGACCCTGCTGCCCAGCGACCTGATGGAGGCCACCGGGCGGCCTGGGCGGTTCCTGGCACTGCATTTCGCCAACCAGATCTGGCTGAACAACACCGCCGAGATCATGCGCACGCCGCGCACCGACGACGCCGTGTTCGATCAGGTGGTGGCGTTTGCCCAGGACATCGGCATGGTCGCGTTGCCGCTGCACAAGGAGCAGCCGGGGTACATCCTGAATACCCTGCTGGTCCCGCTGCTGGGCGCAGCCCTGGAACTGGTCGTGAAGGGCGTCGCGGACCCGCACACGGTGGACAAGACCTGGATGGTGGCGACCGGTGCGCCACGTGGACCCTTCGCCATCCTGGACGTGATTGGCCTGACCACGCCGTACAACATCAACATGGCCGCCGCCGCTCAGGGCGACGCGGGGCGCGGAGCGGTGGCGCAGTACCTCAAGAGCTACATCGATCAGGGCAAGCTGGGCATCGCCACAGGAGAGGGCTTCTACAGTTACCCCAATCCCGCCTATCTGCGCGAGGACTTTCTGAAATAGCGTCGGGTCGGGCGAACCTTAGCCCGCCTGCTGTCCCTCCGGGGGGGTTTCTGGAGAGGCCCCCTCGACGACGGCCTGGGCATCCGCCTCGGATGCGAGAGAGCGGCGGGCAAGCAGCACCTCCTCGTAGAGGGCCTTGATCAGGATCAGGAACGGCACCGTCAGGAAGGCGCCGACCAGCCCGAAGACGCTCCCGAACAGCAGCACGCCGGCCGTCACCGACACCGGGTGCAGGTTCGCGCTGCCGCCCAGCACGAACGGGACCAGCACATAGTTTTCCACCTGCTGAATCGCCAGGGCGAGCAGGGCGACCCCGACGGCCTTGCCCGGATCGTCGGCCAGGGTGGCGAGAATGGGCGGCAGCGCCGCAAAGATCGGGCCGACCGTCGGCACGATCTCGCCAAAGGCCGCCACAACCCCGTACAGCAGCCAATTCTCGACCCCCAGCGCCCAGAGCCCCAGCGCGTTGGCCCCGCCGACTGCCAGCATCAGCAGCAGCATCCCGCGTCCCCAGCGGCTGAGGCTGCCGATCACCCGCGCCGCAAGCGCCCCTACCCACTCACGGCGGGCTTCGGGCACGGCGCTCAGCAGGCCCTGCACCAGTGGTCCGGGCTGGGCCAGCGTGAAGGTCAGAATGACGATCCCAAAGACCCCCAGCGCGAGGTTGCTGGCGGTGCTGACGACGAGGTTGACGGCCTGGGGAATCAGCCCGGCGACCAGGGCCGTGGCACGCGAACTCACGTCGTCCAGCACGCTCTCCCCCAGCAGGGCGTTCAGGGTGGGATGTTCGTTCAGCCACGCGTCGAGGCGCTGGCCCAGGAGATAGGCGTCGGCGGGCAGCCCCACCGCGAAACTGGACACCTGCGCGATCAGGACCGGGACCAGCAGCGTGCCCAGCAGGGTCAGGACGCCCAGCAGCAGCGCCACCGTGAGAATCGCCGCGACGGGGCGTGGCAGGTGCAAGGCCGCGTGGCCCCACAGCACCAGCGGGTTGAGGGCGGCGGCCAGCAGCACGGCCAGGGTGATGACGAGCAGGGGCGTGGCCACCAGGCCGAAGAAATTCAGTGCCAGCAGCACCGCCAGGACGATCAGCGCGGTCGGCAGCAGGTTGACGATGACCAGACGTGACCCCCCACCGGCCTTCCGGGGACTGTTTTCATCAGGCGCAGGCAAGATGACCGCTCCCCGGAGAAGTGGGCATGGGAAGCGGCCTGGCCAGGACTGACCCTGAGGTGTTCACCATATGCAGAGCTTAAGTCCTGGTGGGTGGCCCTGGAGGTTGAGTCCGCCCGGCTGACCGCCTGACAGATTTTATGAGGGTGGACGAAAAACGAGCTTCCAGCCGACTTCAAGCGTCCTTTGTGGGGCAGGGGGAGGACGTTTCCGGCCGCTGAGCGGCTCAGGGTCAGACCCGCCGTAGAGGGTCAGGCGGGTGAAGACCGCCCGCCCTCGGCTCAGCGCGTACTGAACAGCCCGGAGACCGATCTTGAGATAGCTCAGTCCTCGCTGCCAGTGGGGATCGACGACACGTCGATCCCCACGCTGCACGACCTCTATTCCTTCAGACACGAGCAGCAAGGTCGCCACCGCCACCACCAGAATCAGCCGTTCCAGGCTGGCCGCATCTCGTAGCCTGGAATCCTCCAGACGAAACAAGCCGCTTTTCTCGTCCAAAAAGCCTTCTTCAATCTGGAAGCGTTCGCCATACTCGGCGAATGTCTCGATGCTCGTCGCCTCGTCACTGACGACCTGCCACTGTTCTGGGCTCTCTAGGGGTCAAAAGTGGCGAGGAAGTCGGGAAACGCGTGTGCAGGCCCACGGTTGGGCTTGGTCAGCACGGCGCGAAGGGCATCCAGGCCACGTCTGAAGAGGCTTTTGGGCGGGTAGCCGTGTCGAAGGCAGCGTGACGGGTCACGCTGCTGCTCAAACTCTCCCACCAAACAGCACCATACGAAGGCCAGTGCGACCACGGCCAGGAGCGTGGCGACCCGACTGGGATCAGTCAGGTGCGTGCTTTCGAGAAAAAAGCCCCTGGATTTCAGCGCCTGATGCATGTTTTCTGCGGTCCAGCGCAGCGCGTAACGTTTCAGGGCTTTCTCAGCATGGCCCTGGTAAGCCAGGAACAGGGTCTGACCGAAGGCGTTCTGGCACGCCAGAACGCGCAGCGTCACGCCGTAGACGTGAGTGGGCTTGTGCCAGACCCGCACTTCACCCGGCTTGAGTTTCTTGAATCTGACCCAGACTGGGGACCCCTCGACCATGCTGTCAGCCCGCAAACGGATCACGGGAGAAATGCCCATGCGGCGCAAGGCCACGAACCACTCCCCACCGATGAACTCCCGGTCGGCGGCCAGGAAGAGTGTCTTGCCCTGGAGCAAGGGGAGCAGGCGTTCGACCAGCGCGATGCGGGTCGCCATGTTGCTGTTGCCGCTATGCGGCAACAAGGTCCAGACGAGCGGGAAGCTGAAGGTCTGCCACCGCACGCTGAGCAGGAGAATGTTGATGTCCTGTTGACCGAGCTTCCAATTGGTTCGGTCCAGGACGAGCAGCATCTGCTGCTCGTCTCGCAGATGGGCCAGGACAAAGCGGGCAACCAGGAGATCGGGAAGTGCGAATTCCACGAAGCGCTTCAGGCGTTGGTACACAGTGTCGTTTGAGCCGGGGAGGTCAACGATCTGGACGAGCTGGTAGAGAACGACGCTTCGTGCCTGAATCACGGCCAGGATCAGGGCGCTCAGGACGGTCAGGCGACGAGGATCAAGCGGGAAGTGCTCAGCAAGCAGGGCAGTGAGGCTAGACTGAGCGGGTCGGCTCCGGGTGTCTTTCATTGCAGAAAACACCGTACAGGAGCCGACTTCTCAAGCCTCCATCTGACTTTTGACCCCTAGAGAGGGGAGATCGCCTGCGAGGGAAGGTTGGCGCTTCTTCCGCATCCCCCAACTACCGAGCTGTCGTTTCTACAAAGCGACCATCGACCTGAAAATCTTCACCGTCGAGTTGCATCCTCCCACCTCGCCGTAGGTCAAGAATCATGTCCCAGTGCACCGCACTGGTGTTTGTTCCACCATTCTCCACATAGGCCTGACCCACGGCGAGGTGGACCGTTCCTCCGATCTTCTCATCGAAAAGAATGTTCATGCTGGGATGTTGGATCCCCACATTCGTTCCTATGCCAAGCTCGCCAAGGAAGCGCGCGCCTTGATCCGTTTGTAGGGCTGCGTTCAAAATGTCTTGTCCTTCTTCTGCGGTCGCGTCCACGACCTCCCCATCCTGGAAAGTCAGGGTGATGCCGCGCACGACCGAACCCCCATAGAGTGTCGGTAGATCAAAGGTGATAGTGCCGTTTGCGCTCGTTTCCAGTGGGGCAGTGAATACCTCCCCCGAGGGCATGTTGCGTTTTGCGTCACTATTACTCCAGGACCGTCCCCGCACGCTCAGGCACAGATCAGTACCAGCTGCCGCGAGCCGCACCTCGTCCGCCCGGCTGAGCCGTTCGATCAGCTGGGCCTGGAAGGCACGCACCTCCCCCCACTTTGCTACCGGATCTGGGGCGTCTAGGAACATGGCCTTCGCGACAAACGCCTCATAGTCGGGAAGGGTCATGCCTGCGGCCTGCGCGCCGTATTCCGTCGGATAGAGGGTGAGATTCCAGCGGGAGTGCAGGCGGCTTGGGCTGATCGGGGCCAGGCTTGCGCGGTGGCGTGCAGCGCGCTGGGGATCGAGATCAAGGTCAGGAGCCGTGGGGGTAAGAATCCGAATCGACGCATCAAAGGCACGCGCGTCCTCGAGGTCACTTGGATGCAGTGTGTCGAGGACATCGTCGCTGGCATACCGCTGCGCGTCCTCCATCTGGTTCGGATAACTCAGGCGCACGACAGGCCGTGCCCCCCGTTGCAGGAGAGTCCGGTGAAGTGCCTCCACCAGGGGCAGGGCGAGGGTGCTGGCGGCTACCAACACGCGGTCTCCAGGTTGGACAGCGATACAATATTCGGCGAGAAGAATAGCGTGACGTTCAGCGTCGTAGGTCATGGGAGCTCCGTTTACAGAGAAGTGACAGCGCCGCCGTCGACCAGTAGGGTGCTGCCGTTCACATAGGTGGCTGCTCCGGAACACAGGAAGGCCGCGACGCGTCCAAACTCCTCGGGCGTGCCCAGGCGCTGCATCGGGATGTCCTGCTCGGAGCGGGCGCGCACCTCCTGCCACGTGGTGCCGCGTCGGCTCGCAGCCGCCTCATCGAGCACCTGGATGCGTTCAGTCAGGATGCGACCGGGGGCCAAGCAGTTGACCTGGACGTTGTCGGGCGCAAGTTCGATACTGAGCGATTTGCACAGCCCTTGCACAGCGGGGCGATAAGCGTTGGAAAGGGTCAGGTTCTCCAGTGGCCGCTTCACGCTGCTGCTGACGATGCTGAGCACACGCCCGCCACCTCCCTGACGGAAGTAAGGGAGGGCTGCGTCCACGCTGCGCACCACGCTCATCAGCGTCAGCTGGAATGCAGTCATCCAGTCCGCTTCGGTAAGGGTCGTGAAGCTGCCGGCCGGCGGCCCACCGGCATTACAGACTAGGATGCGCAGGCCACCCAGATCCTGGGCAGCTCGATCGATGAACCCGCGGAGGGCATCACCGTCGGCTACGTCCGCCGCATACGCACGGACCGGCCGGCCCGTCGCCCGCTCGATCCGATCCGCCGCGTCCTGCGCCCGTTTACCATCGCGCGAGCACAGGGCAACGTGCGCGCCTTCGTGGGCGAGGGCGAGGGCGGTCGCGTAGCCGAGGCCTGCGCTGGCCGCCGTCACAATGGCGGGCTGATCCTGAAGAACAAGGTCCATGGCTTACACGTGCCCGTACTTGCTCAGAACGTCGGGCAGGCTCATGCCCGCTTCGAGGTCCTCACGAATGCGCGCTTCTTTTTCCGTGAGCGCTTCCGCCCGCTCCAGCACCTCAGGCACGATCTCCTGCGGGATCATGAGGGCACCGTCGACATCCGCAAGGATGAAGTCATCGGGGCGAACGCGGACACGGGCACTGGTGGCCCCGGGAAGGTAGACGTCCACCTGCCATGCATTGACTTCCCACCGGCCGATCGACTGCACTGGCGTACGGTAGCGGGCGTAGACCGGGAAGTCCATGCGGGCAAGCCATTCGATGTCGCGAATACCGCCGTCGACCAGCGCGCCGGTACAGCCGCGCAGTTGCATGCCCCGCGCGATGAGTTCTCCGAAGAAACACACCCCCTCGGCGCCGCCACCGCTCCAGACACTCAGGTGCCCAGGGGTCAGACCACTGACCGCCTCCATCTTCTTTGGATCACCTGTTCCCGGATAGGGGGTCATCTGGCCGCGAATGGTGTAGGCCCAACCGGCCATCTTCTCCAGCCGCTCCCTGATGGGCCACAGGTCGCTCGACAGGCCACAGTCCGTGTGGCCCATCTCGTCAAGGATGTCGGCGACGTTGGCCGTGTCGACGCGCAAAAAGCGCTGTTGCAGTTCCGTCTTGCGGTCCTGGGTAAGGGTCATACGGTCTCCTGGGCGCGCGTGTGACGCATTTCCTCCGCGATCCAGGACATAGGCGCGTGGCCGTGGGCCAGCAGCGCATCGTGGAAAACGCGGGCGGGGAGGTTGAGTTCGGTGCGCAGGTTCTTGATGGCCTCGGTGCCGAGCCAGTACATCAAGCGGGTGGCCGGAAACATGGAGTTGCGGGTGGTTTCGCTCCAGATCCGGGCCGGGGCAAAGTTCGCGCGGTCGCGGTAGAACACGCGCATCTCCTCCAGGCTCCACTCTCCAAGATGCAGTTTGATGTCCGCCATGCACGAAGCGGCGTTGCGCCGTTCATAGCTTTTGAGCAGCAGCGCCTCCGCCGGGGTATAGAAGCCTTCCGCTTCCAGCAGCAGGTCCTCGGCGTAGCAGGCCCAGCCCTCGACGCTGGTGCCCGCCCCCAGCATGGCAATGCCGCTCGCGCAGTCCGTCCCCGCCACCCGGGCCAGCACACTGGCGGCCTCGCGGGCCCGGGCGTTGTGGGTGTGGTGGCCGATGCTGCCGTGGTGGACGGCGTGAATCAGTTTGATGGCGCTGGTGTTGTGCGCCCGCAGGTAGGCGCCCATGTCCTCGCCCGGAGGGAACACCCAGTACACGCTGCCGGACCCTGGACGGCGGGGGGCGGGCGAACGGTAGAACAGGAAGTACAGATCCGCCGTACCGACCGCCCAGTCGGGTGTGGTCCGGTAGTCGAGAGTATAGGTGCGCTCGGGCGTCACGAGTCCCGACGCGGCCTCGAGGGCACGTTCGTGCCAGACGCGGTAGGTGTCGAGCACGCCGCCTTCCTCAGCCGTGTCGTGCTCCAGTGCGGCGAGCTGTTCCTGCCACGATCGACTGGGATCGAGCCTGGCGGCGTCGTGCTCCAACTCCTGCGTGAGGCGCTCAAACGCGAGCGTGGCCTGTTCGAGCGCCTCCCGTGGCCCGAACGATAGCCCATGCCCCACCCGCATCAGGAAGTCCAGATGCGCTTCTCCGCAGGCGACGTCGTCCACAGGGGCCAGCTCGGCGAGCTCGTCCGCGTGCGCCCTCAAGGCCCGTGCTGCGCGGAATGCAGGCGCTTGCAGGTCGGTGTGCCACAACGGATGACGCGGCAATCCGTCTTCCAGCAGGGTCGCGGCGGCACAGGCCTCACGCCGGCCCCGCTCGGTCCAGTCCTGCGGCGCAGCGCGGCCCTGCAGGTGCGCGCGGGCCTGACCCAGAAAGCCGGGCAGGGCTTCCAGGCGCACCCGCAGGGCGTCTCCGCGTTCGGTAGGGTTTCCAGGTGCTCCGGGCAACAGCAGGGAAATCACCGAAAAGGCAGCTTCCCCGGTAGCCCAGGCCGGGTTGTGCAGCCTCGGCGCCCGCTGGAGTTCCGCCTCTCCCAGAGCGAGCTGCGCGTTCAGGAGCCGCGCATCGAGCCGGGTGCCGCTGGAGGTGGGCTCGGGGGCGGTCTCAACCCGGGCGCGCAGGGCCCTCAGGGCATCGAGCTCCGCGTCCACGCTGTCGGGACCTGCCGGCGGAAGCTGGTGGTCATGGCCAGGCAGGCCCATGAAGGTCGCGTCCACAGGGCGAAACTGCGCATGCAGGCGGAGGTAGTCCTCCGCCAGGCTAGAAGCGTCCGTCACGTCAGCACCCCGGTCTCGGCCAGGGGAAGGTCCACCCAACGGCGTTCACGGTGAGACTGCACAATGGCGTTGACCGCCTCCTGGCTTTTCGCCCCATCGTAGAAGGTGCATTCCGCAGGCGTCCCGTCCAGGATCTCGTCCACGAAATGCCTCACGAGGTTGCGGTAGTACAGTTCCGGCCAAGGCGTATGGAGGGTGGTTCCGGGTGGGTAGGCGCTGTCCGGCAACGCCACTTCCCGGAACTCCACCGCATCCGGCGTGGCGAAGCGCAGGGTTTCGGCCACCCCGTTTTCCTCCACGAGGCGGGCGACGGCCGCACCTTTCGAGCCGTACACCCGCAGTTCCACGCCCGGGTAGTTGCCCACAGCGATGTACGACGTCTGCAGCATTCCGTGTGCGCCACTCACGAATTCAGCCAGGGCGACGGTGCCGTCCTCGACATTGATGCGCTGCAATCCCTCATAGCCTCGCACAACGCGCTCAGGTACGAAGTTGCGCATGCTTCCGATGACGCTCCGGTAGTCCCCAGCGCACCAGCGCACCAGATCGAGGAGATGTGAGCCGTAGCCCACCACCGACGACGGAATCAGCTGGGTGAAGTCCGCGCCTTCGGGCACCTGCCGCAGTGGGTACTCCGGGTCCAGGAACTGGGAGTTCTGCTCCAGGCCATGCACATGAAAAATCTCACCGAGGGTGCCGTCCGCGATCCAGCGCTGCACCTGACGGATGGCGGGCGAATACCGGAAGGTGAATCCGAGCTTGGTCCGGACGCCGGCGAGGTCCGCCTCACGGGCCGCCATGAAGGCGTCACGGGCGTCGTGCGCGAGGGGCTTTTCGGACAGGACATGCTTCCCTGCCCGGATCGCGGCGAGGCTCAGGGGCAGGTGCGTGTCGGTGGGGGTGCACACGTCCACCATCTGCACGTCCGGATCGTTCAGCAGGTCACGGTAGTCGGTGTACACCCGCTCGGCACCGAACTTCTCGGCCAGGCGCTGGGCACGTTCCGGCACGGTGTCGCAGATCGCGACCAACCGCGCGCGGTCATAGGCCTGGTAGCCGGGAAGGTGGGCCGATTCGGCCCAGGCGTGTGCCCCGATCACGCCGACCCCGAGGCGAGCACCCATGGCGGTCATGGCAGCGCCTTTCCGAGACCGTGGACATACGCCTCGAGCTCGTCGTAGTTGTGGTAGCCGAGCTGGCGGGTCCCGTCCTCGATCTCGTAGATCATGTCGCACAGCTTGGCGTTGAGCCGGGCATCTACCCCAGCTTGAGCGCCGAACGTCACCAGCTTGCCGTTGGACGACCGCACCTCGGAGGGCCGGTGCCGGTACACGATGTCCCACCAGATCCCCGAGCCTTTTTTCTTGAACTGGTGCAGGTTGGGTTTCTGGTCTTTTTTCAGCAGCCAGATGGCGTGTTGAATGTTCGACAGCAGCTTCTGGGTGTCCTCGGGTGTGCGCGGCCGGTAGTTGGCCGGGTCGAAGAAGTCGAAGGCTTCGACGGTGATGCCGTTGGCCTCGGCGATGTCCAGCGCCTCACGAACGATCGCGCCCGCGACCCGCGCGTACCGCTCCACACCCAGGGTCTCGCTCACTGGCGCGTCGACGAGCGCGCTGAAGACCACCTGCGCGCTGTACACCTCCTTGGCCCAGATCTGACCCCAGATGTTGTCACTCACCTGGACCTCTGTAAGGGCGCCCAGTGCGGTGGCCAGCTGTTCGAGCCGTGGCGTGCGTTCGCCGGTCATCTCACCCAGTTGGATGGGGCCCTCGTGCACGAACTCCAGGCAGCCCGGGTCGACCAGAGCCCCGCCGTAGTTGGGGATCGATCCCATGACACGTTCGGCGCCGCCGAGCCCTTCTGCCTGGAGGCGCTCGATGATGTCCGGTTCGTTGAAGCCGTTTTGAAAGGAAACCACGAAGGTATCCGGCCCAAACAGCGGCAGCACGCTTTCGAGGGCGTCCAGGGTATGTTGCGACTTGGTGGCGATCAGCACCGCCTCCAGGGGGCCTTGCAGCTCATGCGGGTGCACGGCCTTGACGGGAATGGTGTGTTCACCGCGCACACCGTTGATCCGCAGGCCGCCCTGCTGCATGGCGTCCACATGTTCCGTCCACCGGTCCGTGAGGGTGACGTCGTGTCCAGCCTGGGTCAGCCAGGCGCCGGCAAGACCGCCGATGGCGCCGGAACCGATAATGGTGATTCGCATGGGTGCTCCTGACTGCGGAGAGAGAGGCGAGAGAGACGGGGTCTGCCACCCCGTCTCAGGATCAGCTGCGTGGATCGAGGGCGTCTCGGAGGCCGTCACCCAGGAAGTTCACGGCCAGCACCGTGATCAGGATCATCAGACCCGGAAAGATCGCGAGCCAGGGCGCGCCGCTCAGCCACTGGCTGGCGTTGTTCAGCAGATTGCCCCAGGTGGGCGTAGGGGGCTGCACACCCATGCCCAGAAACGACAGGGCGGATTCGAGCATGATGCCCGACCCGACCGCGAGGGTCGTGGATACCACGATCGGACCAATGGCGTTGGGCAGGATGTGACGGAACATGATGCGGTTGTTGCTGCCCCCCAGTGCACGGGAGGCTTCGATGTACTCGCGTTCGCGGAGGCTGAGAAACAGGCCTCTGACCAGCCGCGCCGTCCCCATCCATCCCAGTCCGCCGATGATGCAGATCAGCAGGGCCACGCTGGGACGCATCATTCCGGACAGCAAGATCACCAGGGGCAACAGCGGGATGCTCAGCATGACGTCGGTAAAGCGCATCAGCGTGGTATCCACAGACCCGCGGTAGAAGCCGGAAAGCGCGCCTATCAGGACACCCAGTCCTGTAGAGATCAGTGCGCTCAGGACGCCGACCATCAGCGAGATTCGGGCGCCATACAGGACCCGGGTAAACGCATCGCGTCCCAGCTCATCGGTACCCATCGGGTACGTGCGGCTGGGTGCCTGCGGCTGACCGATGATGTCGAAGTCCTGTCCATCGTAGGTGTAGGACGTCAGGAAAGGCGCGCACGCCGCGAGAAGGCCCAGGACAATCAGGGTCAGCAGGCCAATCACGGCGAGGCGATGCTTCAGAAAGCTCCGGAGGAACCGGCGCCCGGGACTGTCCGCGGGGCGCGGTATCTGGATGGGGGCCAGTTGGGGCGCCGTCAGCTTACTCATACGAGATCCTCGGATCCGCGATGGCGTAGGCGATGTCTGACAACAGGTTGGAGATCAGCAAGACCAACGATCCGATCATCATCAGCGCCAACAACACGGGGTAATCGCGGCCATTCATGCTTTCGATAAACAACCGGCCGATCCCTGGCCACGCGAAGATGGTCTCGGTAATGACGGCACCGGAGACAATGCCGGCAAAGTCGAGGGCAATCACGGTGATCATGGGGAGCAGCGCGTTGCGTAGGGCGTGACGGTACACCACCTGACGCCCGGGAAGTCCTTTGGCCTTCGCGGTGCGCACGTAGTCCTGGCTAAGCACGTCGACCATGCTGGAGCGCATATACCGGCTCCAGCCCGCCACGTTGGCAAAGGCCAGGATACAGGCCGGCAGGATCAGGTGCCGCGCCAGGTCGAGTGGAGAACCGTCGCCGATGGTGGTCATCCCGGCCGAGGGCAGCAGTCGCCACTGCACCGAGAAGAGCAGCTGCAGCATCAGCGCGAGCCAGAACACCGGCATGCTGATGCCGAGAAACGAGGCGAAGGTGATGCCGTAATCCACGGCACTGGAGCGCCGCAGTGCACTGACCACGCCCAGGGGCACAGCCAGAAGAAGCGCGAGCAGGAAGCTGGTTCCACCAAGGAGCAGGGTGGGCCCGAGATGCTCCACGACCTCACGGGTCACCGGCTGACCGGTCCGGATGGAATACCCCCACTCGCCCGTGAGGAACCCACGGACCCAGTGGAAGTACTGAATGTGGGCCGGCTGGTCCAGCCCCAGCGCGAGTCGCATCTGCTCCAGGGCTTCCGGACTGACACTCGGGTTGTCTGCATAGACGTCGAGGGGAGTCCCCGGTGCCAGATGCAGGATGCCGAACAGAATCAGGGACACGCCCAGGAGAAGCGGCAACATACCGGCAAGCCGCTTGAGAAGGAAATTGACATTCACGCTCGCACCTCAGAAGTGAGCGGAAGGAGGATCATCCCCCTTCCGCTCGCTCGACTTACCTGCGCAGATACCACTCGGCTACATCGACAAAGTTCGTCATGTTGGTCGGGTTCGGTACAAAATTGACGAGTTTGTCGGTCACCGCAATCATGGAGATGTTCGTGGTAAGCGGCAGTGAGGGCAGGTCCTTCATCAGCTCGGTCTGGAAGGCCAACAGTGCTGTGCGCTGGGCGGTCGCATCCAGGGTGGACTCTGCCCGGGTCAGCAGTTGATCGATCCTGGGGTTGCTGTAGGCCTGGCCATTGTTGACGCCCTTGCTGCCGAAGAACACGCTGTAGACCGGATCGGCGGAGGTGATCCAGCCGCCGTACCAGATGTCGTAGCTGCCGTTGTAGCGTGCTTCACGGAAGGCGACCCCCGACTTGTTATCGGGTTTGAGCTCGATGCCGACGGCCTTGAGATTGGCAATGATGACTTGCTGCGCCACCTCGTCATTGGCGCGGCCAGCCTGCACCATGATCCTGAAGCTGAGGCGCTGCCCGTTCTTGGCACGAATGCCGTCGGCGCCGCGCCGGTAGCCCGCCGCATCCAGGATGGCGTTGGCCCGGGTCACGCTGTAGGGATACCGTGGGACGTTCCGGTTGTACGTGTCGAAGACCGGCACGACCACGCTGTCGATCACCTGCGGGTAGCCTCCGAGCGCCTTGGAAATGGCGCCGCGGTTGATGGCGTGCGCAAAGGCCTGACGGACCGCGATGTCACGCAACGCGGCTGGACCCTTGAAGTTGAAGTCGAGGTGTTGCCACGACAGCACCTTGTTCTGCACGACTTTCATCCCTGCGAGGGCGTCCAACTGTTTGACCTGTGCGTACGGCACGTTGTATGCCATCTGAACTTCACCGGAGCGCAACTGGGCAACCAGCGTGTTGCTGTCCGGGATGATCTTGAAGTTCATGGCGTCGAGATAGGGCAGAGACTGGCCCTTGGCATCCTTGCGCCAGTAGTTGGGGTTGCGAACCAGCGCGACGTATTGCCCACGCCGGAACTCTTTGACGATAAAAGGTCCGGTGCCGAGCGGCTTCGTGTTGTAGACGTCCGTGTTGAGGTCTTTGCCGATCAGCGCGTGCCTAGGCAGAATCCCAAAGGTAAACAGTGTGCTGGCGAAGTCGGGGGCGACGCGCTTGTAGTACACGACGGCGGTCAGAGGGTCAGGCGTCTCGATCCGCGAAATGTCCTCGGTACCAGACTTGCTCTCTGCAATAAACTTCGGGTTCTTGACGGCTTCCCACGTGAATTTGACGTCGGCGGACGTAAAGGGCTTGCCATCATGCCATTTGACGTTGGGCCTGAGCTTGTAGGTGATGACCATGGTTTTACCGTCTGCCGCGACCTTGATCCCGCCGTTGCGGACCGTAGGGACTTCGCGGGCCAATACCGGCACGTATTTGGCGTTCTTATCTGGGGCAAGGAGGCCTTCGATCACAGGAGCGACAGCATCATGTAGGAAGCCGGTGCTGTACACGTTCAGGGTATCGATGTCGTAGCTGAGGCCGACCGTCAGTGTCCCTCCCCGTTGCTGCGCCGCAGCCATTCCGCCCAGCAGAATGGTAGACAGCAATGCGGTGCGGACTGAATTTCGGAACGTGGAATACTGGTGCCGCTGTTGCTTCGCCATATCCAAAGCCTCCTTGCCCTGCCCCCTGGAAGGGCTGGGGTAACACACTTGCATGTGGTGTTGAGGGCAAGTGTACGGGCCTGAATGCGCCAAAGTCAAGACGTTTTCCGCATCTGGATTCCACCTAGCGGAATAGTGAGTCGCCTTTCGTATTCCATCTAGCGGAATTTCGGGTATGATGGCGGTGGAGGCTCCCATGCAAACTCAGGATCACACCGCCCGCGACCATCAGGTCGGCCGCCGTCTTACTGCACTCACCATCGGGATGGACCACCTGGAACGCCGGCTCTCGCGCGGCCATGGTGTGCTCGACAGCGAAGGGCTGGTGCCGATCTACCTCGGCGAACACGTTGTTCCGGCACCACAATTTGACGACTGGGATACTGTGCACACGGAGCTTGCCGACCTGGAGCGTGAAGTGCTGCCGTATCCCAATGGTGCCCGGCGCGCGTTTCTCGAGGACATGCTCCGGTCGCTCAAGACTGCCGCTCGTCTGTTCGAGGGTGAGGAGCTGAGCTTCAAAGAAAAACTCGAGCAACTGGTGGGCGTCCCCGCTGCCCCGATCAGCAACGACCAGCTGCAGGCGATCCAAGGTGACCTGGACCGCCTGCTCACCGACGCTGGCTACGCTCACGGAACGTTGGCGGAGCGGACCGCCCGCTGGGAAGCAGAACGGTACCTTCCACAAGACCAACTCGAACAGACCTTCACGGCCCTGATGGCGACGGCGCAGCAGCGCACTGACACGATGATCTATCCCACGGGCGATTACCACATGAACCTGAATATGGTTCGTGGCGTTCCTTTTACCGCCCGCTGCAACTTCAGTGTAGGTCAGATGGATCTCAATGTTGATCTCAATTTTACCCGCTCGGCCCTCAAGCACTTGGTGGCCCATGAGGTCTTCCCTGGTCACTCGACCCAGCTGCTCTACACGCGGGATTACGCGGAGCGTGGGGAAAGTACGCCTGACGTGCTGTTGTGCACCGCTAATGCGGTGACCGGCTGCATCCAGGAGGGTATCGGGGATCAAGGCATCCATTTGATTGACTGGGTGGACAGCACGGACGACGCCATCTACATGACCCTGCGCCGTCTGAGAAGTTCGGCCGCGACGAGTGGCGCCTGGTACCAGATGGGCGAGGGCTGGCCGGAAGACCGGGTCTATGACTTCCTCGAACGCACCTGTTTTGGACAGAAGGTATGGATCGAGGGCCGGATTCGCTTTGCCAGCTACAGTTTCCGTGGGCCA
The DNA here is from genome assembly GCF_009377345.1 of Deinococcus terrestris. Taxonomy (NCBI): domain Bacteria; kingdom Thermotogati; phylum Deinococcota; class Deinococci; order Deinococcales; family Deinococcaceae; genus Deinococcus; species Deinococcus terrestris. The sequence continues at coordinate 25,508 of NZ_WBSL01000011.1, forward strand.
TTTATCGCGTCGTACTGGTTCGGCGATGAGGCTGTGCGCACGGTCCGCGAACGCATCACCCCTGAACAGCGCCCCGCCTTTATCGCGTCCCTCTACGGCGAGATGCACTCTCCACGCAGCCTTCAGATGTTTCAGGGCTGAACAGACGGGCTCCAGACATGAGTGAAAATATTCAAAGTGTGGAACGGGCTCTCGATCTGATCAACACCATCGTTGAAGCCCAACGTCCACTTGGCATCGCTGAACTCTCTCACGCGATGGAGCTGGCCCCCAGCACCATCCACCGGATGATGCAGACGCTTTCTAGCAAAGGGTATATCCATCAGGACCCCAGCACCAAACGCTACGATATTGGTCCAGAAATCGTGCAGATCAGTCGCTCGTTGTACCTCCGCTACGACTTGGTGCGGCGCGTTCGCCCCTATCTGCAGGAACTGGTTGATCTCACCGGCGAAGCGGCCCATCTGGCAGAGCTCTACGGTACGACCGCCATGTACCTCAGCCAGCTTGAACCCCTCAGCATGGTGCGGATGTTCACGACCCCAGGTTCTGTCGCTCCCCTCTACTGCAGTGATGTCGGCAAGCTGTTCCTGGCCGATCTTCCCCCGGCACGTGTGGACGACATCATTCGCAAAACCGGTCTTCGGCCCCGTACTCCCAACACAATCGTGGACCCGGTGCAGCTTGAGGCCGAGCTACAACAGGTCCGGGATCAGGGCCACGCGGAAGACAATGAAGAGCGTGAAATCGGCGTACGGTGCCTGAGCGCGCCTATCCTCAACGGCGCCGGCAAAGTGATTGCCACCATCGGCATCGCCGGTCCCACTGCGCGAATCACCAAAATCCGTGTGCCTGAGCTTAGTGGGTATGTGAAAGGTGTGGCCCACCGTGCGGCCAGCGACCTGATCTTGCAACCGCAGCAGGACCCAGAACTGAGGCCATCATGATCGCGACCCGACTTGAGATCGGTGCAGTCGAGTATGCAGCCAGGCGTACGCAGCTCGCCCTCACTTTGCAGCAACAGGAACTCGACCTGATGGTCGTGTTTGGCCCCACCCGTGTGGCTTACCTGACAGGCTTTTTCTTTGCGGCCACCGAGCGCCCTGTCGCGCTGCTTCTCAGCAGCGACGGGGCAGTGAGCGTGCTTCTTCCGGACATCGAAGCCAGCCATTTCGCCTCTCAATGCCCGGATCTGCCTGCTCCGGTTACCTACCCGGAATATCCTGGGGGCGGGAGCGGCCGACATCCTCTTCAGGTGCTGGGTGCGCACCTGCGCCAGCAGTTTCCACAGGCACGACGTATTGCGGCGGACCATGACGGCTATGAGAACCGGTGGGGTTACCGTGGTCCCGTGTTATCCGCTGTGTTGGAGACGCCGGTTCGAGTCAAGCTTGAGTTGATCGACGATCAACGGGCCGTGAAAAGTCCCGCCGAGGTTGCCCTCATCCGTGAGGCTTGCCGCTGGGGCGACCATGCACACCGGTTGATGCAAGACGCCATCACTGTGGGCAGCAATGAACTGCTGGTGTCCCATGGAGCCAGTCTGCAGGCCACCCGCGAGATGCTGGAATCGCTCGGCGACGCCTATGTGCCGAAAGCCCGAGAGGGTCTGCCTGCCAATACCATGTTCATCACCGGTGCCAACACCGCTTACCCCCACGGCCTGCACCGCAACACGGGCGTGCGTGTCAGCGATGTTCTTGTCACTGGTGCCTACGGGACTGTTGGTGGGTACGAGAGTGAACTTGAACGCACCATGCACGTGGGTGAGCCAACGCTCCAATTTGTGGAGTATTTCGAGGCTATGGTGGCTGCCCAAGATGTCGCATTGCAGGCAATCCGGCCGGGCCGTACGTGCGCTTCCGTTGAAACGGAGGTTCGGCAGTTTATTCGTGACGAGCTCGGCCTTGACCATTTGGTGCGTCATCACACCGGGCATGCCTTCGGCCTAGAAGGGCACGAGCACCCCTTTCTGGACCTGGATGATCCGACCCCCATCCTCCCCGGCATGATTTTTTCGGTTGAGCCTGGTTTGTATGTACCTGACTTGGCCGGCTTCCGGCACTCGGATACCATCGTGGTCACAGAGGACGGGGCAGAGCGGCTCAGTCTCTACCCCCGCGACCTGGACAGCCTGATCATCCACCCCGCGTAGAGCCTGCGAGGAGGGATGAGTCCTTACCCCCCTTCCGGCTGGAGTGCCCCCCGAAAACTGGACGGTCAGGACTAGAGACTCAGGCTCGCCCCCAGCCCTAGGCTGGAAAGCGAGGCGACCTCTGTGAAAACCCGTCAGTTCTCCGAAGACCAGATCATCAAGCTACTCCAGGACGCCAAAAAGGGCGACAAACCGGTCGAGGAGCTGTGCCGCGACCTGGGATGCAGCACCGCGTCCTACTACACCTGGAAGAAGAAGTACGGCGACACTACCCCCGACGAAGCCAAACGGCGTCTTGGCCAGAACAGCACCCGTATGGGGCTTGGCCGCTTCGTCGCTTGGAGAAGGAGAACGCTCGTCTCCTGCGGATCGTCGGTCAGCAGCGCTTGGAGATTGACGCCATGAAGGACGTGATTCAGAAAAAGCGGTGACGGGTAGTGCTCCAGGAAATCCTTCAAGCAGCGTTGCGAGACTTCGCCACTTCCAGCAGCTTAGCCCAGGGACAGGTGTACCCCAAAGCGGAGTGGAGCCTGACCTGGTTGTACCAGTCACGGAATCGGACGGTCCCATCGCGCAATTCCTGCATGCTCGCGAAGTCCTCGCGGAAGACGAACTCGTATTTCAGCGTTCGGTTGGTGCGCTCCAGAATGCCCATTCCCCCCTTCTGGGATACCTTCGCCCGCACCCAACTCCCCACCTCCTGGCAGGCGTCCTGAAAGGCCGTCGAGGTGAAATCCGAGCCGCCATCGGTCATGACCAGCACCTCCTCTGTGATGCCCAGGTCCCGCAGGACCCGGAGACCCGTGTGCAGCGCGGTCACCGCGCTGCTGGCTGAAAGACTGCGGACGACGTGGAGGTGCAGCAGGCACCGCGTCTCTACGTCCAGCACCAGGTAAGCCCAGCAGATTCCATCTCCCAGGCTGAACCGAGTCGCGTCCACCTGAACTCGACGTCCCGCGGGCCACAAGGCTTCGCTGACGGCTGGGACGGCCTTCTTCCGGGTTTTCCGGGCCAGTGGGGGCTGAAGATTCAGTTCCCCCAAGGCCAGGCGGATGGTGTGCAGCCCCAGGTGCCCAGGAGCAGACAGCTCCTGGGCTGCCGACCGAGCCAGCACCTGATGAAGGCGCCGATAGCCATAAGTGGGATGTTCCAGGGCAGCCTCACGAATTCGTTCCAGGTGGGCCTGCTGCTGCACTTCCCGCTGGGCTTGCCCAGCGGCCTGCTGTCGGGTGTCCCGCAACTTCCAGGCGGGAACATCGGCTTCGCGAGCGAAGCTGGCCAGGCTCAGGTGCGGATGGTCTCTGTGGAACTCCTCGTAGACGGCGAGAAGCTGAGCCGGACTCAGAGACCCCGAACTTTTTTTGCAATCTGGAGCGCGAGCTCCTTCTCGCCAACCAGGACTTTCAGGCGTTCGTTCTCGCGTTCTAGCTCGGTTTGACGGTCCCCCTGGCGGTCTCCGGCGAGGCGGGCAGGCCCCATACGGGTGCCGTTCTGCCCAAGACGCGGGCACGGCCTGCCTCCAGGAACTGTGCCTTCCACGTGTGAATCAGGCTCTCGTTGACGCCGTGCTGTCGCGCAGCTTCAGCCACGCTGAGCTGGCCCCCTAGCACTGCCAGGACGATGTGCTCCTTGGTGTCCGTCGGCCAATTTTTCCGTTGCTTTCCCAAGCCAGCCCCTCCAGAGTGCCCGACCCTCGCAAGTGGGCAGGTGATTTTGGAAGGATTTCCTGGAGCATTACCACCTGACGCTACGGCAGGATCAAGGGCCGTTCCTGCTCCAGCGGGCCTGAGTAGATTGGGGAGATGACTCCTGCCTGCCCCGGTTGTGGATTGAAGCTCGACCATGTGGATGGCGTGGCGCCGGAGAACTACAGCGCTTCTCCCGCGTGCTGGGCGACGTATGGGGAGCTGACGGCCTACAACATGCAGCGCGCCGATCCGGGCTTTCTCCACCAATTGGCCGTGGACGCCTACGCCGCACAACATGACGGTCCCAGCTCCAAAGCCATCGCCACGGCGTTCGGTCTCATCGGCCTGTACCTGACGTTCGAGCAGGGCTTCAATGGGCGGGAAGTTCAGCACGCGCACGCGGTGCTCGCGGGATCCCGACACGACTGGCCCCGACTCGCGGCGCCGCCGTCACGTGGGGGCATGACCGTGGCCGATGTGATGGCCGCGCCGGAAGGGGACGAGCGAGATGACCGACTCCGTGAGTGGGCTCGCCAGGTGTGGCTGGCCTGGAGCGAGCATCACGCCATTGTCGGGGGGTGGCTCCCTGACCCGCAGCGGCTGAAGCGCCCCAGTCGCTGGGGGTCAGCTCACCCCTGACCTGGCCAACGATCTGAGGGGCAGGTTCAAGGTGAGGCCGCATACGCCAACGCGTCGAGTAACCAGCGTATCCCCTGGGCGTAGACCGGGGTGTACGTCCAGCCCTTGAGGTGAGCCACCAGCCTCCAGTAACGGTCCATCCGGGGATCGGAGACGGACTGCATGTACTCCAGAAACCAGCGAATGAACTGGCGGTCTGCCTGGCGCCCCATCATCTGGGCGAGCGTTTCCAGGCCTGCCCTCAGTTGGGCCTGGGCCACGGCGTCCGCCGGATCGCGCTGCTCCCCCACCGCCCCCCGCCCCAGGATCAACAGGGCCTGGACCGCGTTGCCCCAGGCCTCCACCTGCTCTGCCGGCACTCCCGGCACCGGCCGCGTCTGATTCCCCAGGGTTCGCTGGAAGCCCGCGTCGGTCACCAGCTCCGCCAACTCCAGCCAGGCTTCCAGCCCCTCCTCGGTGAGGTCTTCGGGCAGGTCTTCCACCGCCGCCCGCCAGACCTCGGGGTGGCCGGTCTGCCCGTCCATGGCGCGTTTCAGGTGGGTGGCCAGGAAGGTTTCACGCTCCAGCGCCCCCAGGCGGGCCAGGTTCTGGAGTCGGCCCAGCCGGGGCAGGATGAACTCCGGTTGGCCGCGCGACACGGCCCGCAGCAGCACCTGCTGGCGTTGCAGCCCCCGCTGCTGCATCTCCAAGACTTCCAACTGCAAAGAGACGGCCTGGGCGGGGGAGCAGGTACCTTCCAGCAGACCCGCGATGGTCTCCAGATCGAAGTGCGCTCCCCGCAGTGCGCGCAGCAGTTCCAACCGGGTGCAGTCCTCCTCCGAGTACAGGCGGTAACCGGAGGGACTGACCCGGGTGGGGACCAGCAGGCCAAGGCGGTCGTAGTGACGCAGGGTTTGCACACTCACCCCGGCGCGTTTCGCCACCTCGCCAATCGTCAGCAGGTCAGCCACCGCTTGACTCTACAACCGTTGTAGACCTCAGGCTGTCTGGTGGAGGTACGGAACCATGACCGTTCAGATCATCGACACCCTGGCGGGTCAAAGAGCCGCCCTGGAAACGGGGTCGCTCGACCTTTTCCGAAGCCGCGTGATGGAACCCATCGCACCGTTCTGGCAAACCATGCTCAGCCGCCGACCCGTGGGCGAAGGGACTACCGATCCTGCCCTGGAAGTGGCGGGTGCCTGGGGATTCTACAGCCCGCTCGATGATCGGGAGGCGGGCCTGGAGGCCATCGCTGCGTTCGAGGCAGCGGGGACGGCCCAGCAGTGCGCAGACGCGGTGCATCGGGGATTTGACGCCCTCGATCCGGGCGGGCACGGCTTCGAGGTGGACCTTCAGTTCGCGTTCCTGCTCGGCCATTTGCGCGTGCTCAAACGCGACTATGGGGCGTACACTGGAGCCCACACGCCGAGCTTTGCGATGGTGACGGGCTGGCCCGATCCCGTGGGCACGCCGCGCTTGCCGGTGGCGGCGGCGCACGAACTCAACCATGTCGTGCGCTTCGCCTACGAGCCGTGGACACCTGAGACCACCGTCGGTCAGTACTTGGTCGCCGAGGGACTGGCCGAGGCCTTCGGGGTCGAGGTGCTCGGTGATCCGGGCCTGGTGGGACCGTACTCGGCGGCCCTCAGCCCCGAGCAGCTCGCGGCGGTCAAACCACGCTTTCGGGACGCGCTGGACCTCAGCGGCTTCCCTGTGTTGCAGGGGTACATTTTCGGGGATTGGGCAGCGGAGCAGTTCGGCTACCCCAAGCAGGGTCTGCCGGATTACGCGGGCTACTCGCTTGGCTATCAGGTCGTGCGGGCCTACCTGAACAACACGGGACGGTCCGCGGCGGAAGCGACGTACGTTCCGTGGCGTGAGATTGTCGAACAGTCAGGGTACTTCGAAGGGTAGAGGCGCGTACAGCTTAAGAACACGGACGCCGTACGGCGTCCATGGTTCGGCCTGGCATTGATTATGCCCAAGATCTGTTGCTGGAGTCCTCTCGGTCGTCCTGAGCCCCCTGGCGACTCTCATGCCGTGTTTTGAATGGGACTCAGGATGGATGCACTACCAGCCTCATTGTCGCGTCCCTCGCTTGAACTCATGCCTGGGTGCGCTGGCCCTGCACGCGGCGCCGTTCGAGCCTCTCGCGAAGAGAACCTGCCTGTTCAGGACGGTCAGCGAGCAGGCGCTGAGCCACTGCCCGCAGCCGGGGGTCCGCCACCTGTGCAGCCTGCTCGATGCCCCGCCGAGCGTCCTCACCCGGAAGATGACCCAGGGCACTGAGGGCCGCGAACCGCACCTCCCAGGTATCGTCCAGTAGGGCTTCGGTCAAGGCTGGCGCCGCGACCGGATCGCCCAGCAACCCCAGAACGTCTGCGGCATGGGTCCGTTTCTGTCCGTCCGGGTGCCGGAGCGTCTCCAGCAACGGACGCAGCGCGGCTTCACCGAATGCCACCAGGGCCGTGCTCAGCGTGGTGCGCCGCTCAGGGTCTGGATGGCCTATACCTGCCATCAGCGTGCTCAGGGCCTCCGGGTTGCCCATCTGTCCCAGGGCGAAGATGGCTTTGCGGGCCACCTCGTCATCCGGGTCGTGAACCACCCGGTTCAAGGCGCCCGCACTCGCGGGATCGGCGATCTTGCTGAGGGTATGGACCGCCTGCAAACGGGTCGCGGCGTCTGGGCTCTCCAGCAACTTAAGGAGGAGCGGCACGGCGTCCGGACCCATCCGCACGGTGGCCCAGGTCAGGTTCTCGCGCACGAAGAAATCCGGCTCACTGCCCAGCCGCCCGATTAATTCCGGCAAGGCTGCCCGGTGCTGAGCGGCCCCCAGGTCCAGGGCTGCCCGGATGCGGACATTCTTGTCAGGGTGGAGGAGGTCAGTCACCGCGCTTGAGTTCGTCATCGTGGCTCCGTCTGGCTGGGAGGACAGGGCCTCCGAGATAAAGGTCCAGGCGGCGTGCAAGTCCGCCGGAAGGTGGTGTTCGTAGGCCTGGCCGATGGCCTGGGCGACCTCGGGGCGGTCAGCCGTGGTCTGCCTGACGAGCTGCTGCCAGCGCGTCGCCAGTGTCTGCGCTTCGGGTGAAGTGGAGGGAAGACTGACCTCCAGCGCCGTGAACACATCGATCAGGAGTGTCTCCCAGTCGTCGCTGCCAGCATCCCGGGGCTGGTTCTGGAGGCTCTGGAGCTGTTCCTCACTTAGGGAAAGCTGGCCCGCGATGTCCTGTGCCGCCTGCATAAAGTGCCCCACCTGCCGGGCAATGCGTTGGGTCAGCGCGATGGTCTGCGCCACCTCGGTCCAGCCGACCTCGGCGGCCCCCTGCAAGGCTCGCAGACGGCGGACCAGTTGGCGCTCCTGGGTGATGCGCGTCTCCAACACCTCAATGTGCTGCCGCAGAGCCTCCTGCGCGTCGTAGGCCGGATCGTCTAGCGCCCGCCCAATCTCTGGCAGGGTCAAGCCCAGCGTTTTCAGGCTCTGGATGTGCAGCAGACGGGTCAGGTCAGTGGGCGAGTACAGGCGGTAGGCCGCCCGGGTACGTCCGCTGGGCTTGAGCAGGCCTAGGGCGTCGTAATGGCGCAGGGTGCGGATGGTCAGACCCGTTCGCCGGGCCAGTTCCCCGATTTTGATGTCCACGGGTACCTCCGACGCTCACCCTAAACCGTGACATTACGAGAGGGTCAAGAGCAGACGGACGCTTCGTGGCTGGGGAGTACGTACGGTGTCCGGAGAGCTGTCCTCGTAGGGTCAGGGTGCGTCACCCCTCAGGATTACGCAGAGTGACCATACCCCGAAGTTTCCCGACTTACGCAGGGGAATGGAACGAGCAGAATTGGGGGGAGAAACGGCTGAATTTCGCGGTCAAATCGGAGAAGCGAACTCCTTGCGCGAGGTCGTGCGGGAGAGGAGCCTGACCCGCTCACTTGAACTCGCGGGCCTGGACTGGGTGGCGACGGACGCGTACCACAACGGGCTCGCGGCGGGCGTCCGCATTCGCCCGGACACGGCGCTCGTGATTCTCGCGGTGCGGTGGATTCCGCACGCGCACAACCTGATCCGGCAGGAAGCCCGCAACCGGGGCGTGCCGTTCGTGATGCTGCCGGGGGGATTGAGCGTGTCCAATGTGGCGTGGCATGTGACCGGGCAGGTGAGTCGTCAGCTCAGCGCGTAAGTCCCACACTTTCCCCGTGCCACTCACAGCCTTCCCCCGTGCGAGTTCCACACTTTCCCCGCAACTCCACCACTGTCTTCCCGCCCTGTTGCCACGTTTTTCCCGCGTAGGGCGCGTTGAAGCCTCCTGTGGCTGCGGGTCAACTGCGTTGCCTGTGCGGGCAAACCCTGGATTTCGGGCGGGAAAAGTGTGGATCTTCTGCGGGAGAAGTGTGGTTCCGGTGCGGGAGAAGTGTGGTACTCCAGGCATCAGATGCCGATGAAATCGAGAAAAACTCCTCGCCTTGAGAGATCATCAGGATCAAAAAGAAGGGGTTGACCATGACTACAATCAAGGGCGTGGACAACGCGCGGATCAACGAACTCGACCTCGCGCGGGCGGGCATCGTGAGTGCGTCCCAGGCCGCACCCAAAGAACACGAGTGGGTGTCCGAATTCGAGGCAAATGGGGTGCATTACCGGGTGGAGGGACACGCGCACCGGGGGAGACCCTATGGGTTGGACGGTGACATCCTGCTGGCGTTGCAAACCCTGTTCTTCCGGGCGGGCTGTCCGGAGAACAACCGCGTGCGGGTGCCTCCAGCGGTGCTGCTCACGATGACCGGCCTGTCACGTTCTGCCAAGGATTACGTTCGGCTGCGCGAGGGGCTGCTGCGGATCGCGTCCGTACGCTGGGAACTCACCACGCGCTCCCTGGGCAAGTACCGTCCAGAGGACAACCGCACGGCCTCCACCGGCCTGATCTCGGACCTGTGGTTGGACAATGATGAAGGGATGGCGCCCCTGCCCGGCGTACGCGTGAGTGCCGACTCCCACGTCGATGTCGTGTTCACGGCCACCTTCGCGGCGTTGATTCGCGACGGCCTGTACCAGATTCTCGACGGGGACTTGATGGCGCGGCTCGGGAGTACGCCCAGCCGCGCCCTGTACCGCTGTCTGGCCGCTCACCGCATCCGGGGGGAGCACCTGACGCAGGAACTGCGGGTGAACCTGCGCGACTGGTTGGAAGCCTGCGGAATGCGGGGGCGAACGGACGCGGCCCTGCGGTCTTTGGAGGCCTCGCACGAACGCCTGATCGCGGAGGGGTATCTGGATGCCGTCGAGGATGAGGGCCGGGGCACGCGGAGATTCCTCACGTACCGCTTCCGTGCGGCGGCGCACCCGGAACTGGTCGCGGAACTCAAGACCCGTGGGGTGGTGCCGGGGGTGGCCGCAACGCTCTCGGCGGATTACCCGGAACGTGTACGCCCGGCGATTCACGCGGTGGAATTCCGCATGCAGGGCGGCTGGAAACCCCGGTCCCTGGCAGCGGCGGTGGTGGATGCGGTCAAAAACCCGGAGAAGTACGGGTACGCCTTGCCGGATGCCTCGCCCGTCGTCAAGCGCAAGCGCCAGGCCAAGCCCCGGCCGGATGCTGCCGTCCCTGGACACAACGTGCCATCAGACCCCCGGGAACTGGTGCGGTCGCTGCTCCGGGTCAAGCTGAAGCGAGAAGCGTCAGCCGCCGCGTTGCAGGCCCTGGCGGAGTTGTCTCCTGAAGGCCTCGCCACGCTGCGCCAGGCGCTGACGTCACAGCCGACCGCACAAGCGTTGGCGTTTACCACGGCCGTGCTCCACGAACCCCTCTGAACAGGCGCCAGCGTGTGTTCGGACCACCCGGCAAAGGGGCACAGGCGCTGTACCCTGCACCAGGCTCCCGCGAACCGGCCCGCGCTCCTCTCAGTGATACGTGCGCTCAGGTCCCGTCAAGGCCAGTTCCCGCACGCCGCACGCGACGACGGACAGCATGACCGCCGTCGCCAGCCCCCCACCCAACCCCAGGTACGCCGCCGTGTGCAGCCCGTAGTACGCGGTCTGCAACGGCGTCGTCCCGCCTCCCCGCACCTGCTGATACTGCGCCCAGCCCTGCCCGGCGATGTTCGCGTGCGGTTGCCCGGCGAGCCGCGCGAGGTCGTCCGCGTGCCGGTCAAGCTGCCGCGCGAAATCCAGCAGGTGTTCCGAGGTCGGAACCGGGTCCCCGACGGCGGGGGCGAGTTCGATACTCGCGACGAGCTGGAGCGCGAGCGCAATGCACGTCTCGAAGGTTTGCTGGTTGTGGTCGTGGGCCGGAGAGGGGACCGTGGAGATCGTCATAGGAGGGCACCAGGGAAGGAGAAGCGGGAGCGTGCGGGCCTGTGGCGTCCATGATGCGGGCTGGCCTGCTCCCGGTAAAGGCCACGCGCGTGCCCTCCCCACTGGGTCATTCCTCCCCCGTGAGCCGCTGGGCGAGTCCGGCCGCGTGCCGCCTGGCCCGCTCCCACGCCTGCCCATTGACGAAGCCGAGGTCCTGGGGGTGCTGCGGGTGATCGCGTAGCCCGCATAGCCTCAGTTCCCGGTGACTGATGTTGCCGACCCCCGCGTTCTTGCAGGCCTTCCAGAGGGGAAGCCGGAAGGCATCGCGGTTTTCGAACCCGAAGATTTTCCGGGAGTCGTCCTCGGTGTGCAGGGGACCGCCTGCCTGGGAGAGAAGGGGTTGGACGGCGGCAATCGCCCGGTCACTGAGGCGGGTGGCGGTGCGGTTGCGGAGCAACAACCCCTGGCTGAAGTCGAAGGCACTCCAGGTGAGGCGTTCGAGTTCGGTGTATTGCAGGGCGTGCTCGTGGATGAGGGTGGCGGCGGCGAAGAGAAGGGGATCGTGCTTTTGGAGGTACGCGAGGAGCTTCTCGATCTCCTGACTTGTCGGGAGTGGGGTGCTGCTGCGCTCGCCGGGAGGAACGTTGTACCCGAGGGCGGGGTTGCGGGTGATGACGTCCTCACGGATGAGGTGCTCGTACATGGTCCGCAACGTGTAGTATCGGGTGCTGATGGTGTTGGCTTTGGCGGTGTTCGGGCCTCGGAGGGTGGTTCGTAGAGGCGCGTCGAGCCAGGCGTGGAAGTCTGGGGGAGGGGAGAGGAGGCCTATGCCGTCGGCGTTCGCTTGCTCGAAGATGGGTTTGAGGTTGGTGATGTACTGGTGGCGGCGGTGGTTGGTGAGGGAGCCCCAGAGCATGGGGACGATGCGTTCGACCTCGTACTGGGAGAAGGCGCGGGTGAGGACTTCGACGTTCTGGGTGGGGATGTGCCAGTCGGTCATGCCTGGAGTATATGGGACTGGGTTTGAGTATCGCCACCATTCCCCCCACCTCCCTGCCCTTTTCCCAGCCCTGGCCCTGGCTCCCGCCTTTCCTCCGGCCGCTCTCTCCCACCCACCTTCCCCCGCACGCTTCAGCACCGGCCAGAGCCTGTGCAGGACCTTCCGATGGAACCTGCTGCCTGGGACGCTCTACACCCGAGCGAGAATGCCCGCATGACCCCGGAACGCACAGAAGACCGCCAATGGGCGTTGATCACCGCCCTGCTCGCTCAGGTGGACGCTCTGGAAGGGCAGTGGCCCGCACAGCGCCTACACGACTTACGCCGGACGCTGCGCACCGCCGATCAAGCGCTGGACGTCCACGGGGAACCCGAGGAAGCGGCCATGATCTTGAGCGAAGTCCCCTGGCCCCCGGCGCTGGAGAGCGCCCTGATGGCCCTGCATGCGGATCTGCTTGGCCCTTAAAGCCCTAGCGCTCGGTGCGTGATGCGGAAGCATGTGATGAAGCATTTGGGGGCACGAACCTCCTGATGCACCCGAAAAGACAGTGCTGCCCACGCATGAGCGTAAGCAGCACGGCATGACACATGCGTGTTATCAATTCATCCGCTCATCACTCTGATGATCAGGACGGCAACAGCAGCTGAAGCAAGGCCGATAATTACTGTCCTGATCATCATGGTTTGCGCCCGCTTGAGAGTCGCCAGCACATCCTGAGTCTTTGCGACGACGATACGGGCGTTGGGATCGTCATCCTGACCCTTCTCCTGATCGTGCTTCTTGGGGTATTTCGCCGCACTCTTTAGCAGGGATTCAGCAATCCGGTAAGTATCCTGAACGACGTCAAACCTGGCACCCAGGACGAAAACCATGCCCAGCAGGATGGTGCTGATGATTGCCGTGATCGTCGTGAGCACCTGAGCATTCGAGAGAGCCGCCAGCGTCAGAAAAGGCAGCGCCACAGCAATGTAATTGCCTCCGTTGGTGCCAAAGCGCACCCACAAGGTTTGCTGCTGTGCCAGTTCGGCTTTCAGGAATTCCGCTCCGGCCTCTGCTCTTGCCAGGGTGAAGCCGGGAACGCTGCTGAGGTACTCGACACACTGGTGAAAATCTTTCTCACGGGCTGGCAGGTTCTGACGGCTCGTGCGCTGACGGTAGGCGTCTGCCACGGCGAGAGCTTCTACCGTGAGTGAGGCTGAAGGGATGGACGTTGGGGCGGGAGGCGCCGTCATGAAGACAGTCTACCGGATTACGCTTGGAGCGTAATGGATCACCGCTGAACTGCGCCGCGTCAGTGGAATGTGCGGGTCCGGTGACTGGAGTGTTGTTGCAGCATTTCCTCAAACCTAGTCCCATATACATCGCGACCAACCCGCTCTGCCCCCACCATCCAGATATGCCGCCGGACCTCGACACCCTCCTCCGCGAGCAACCCGACCCCCACCACGCCCAGCGCGTCGCCCACCTCGCCTGCCTCACCGCCCCCCACCTCCGCCTCAACCCCCACCACGCCTTTGTCGCCGGACTCCTCCACGACCTCGGCAAACTCGGCCTCCCCCCCGGTCTGCTGGAGGCCCCCAGGCGCCTGACCCCCCACGAACTCGCCCACGTCCGCCGCCACCCCCGCCTCGGTGCCCAGATGACCGCCCGCCTCTGGCCCGACTGCCCCCCCTGCGTCCTCCACGCCATCGCCTACCACCACGAACGCGAACACGGCGGCGGCTACCCCCACGGCCTCTCCGATCTTCCCCCCCTCACCGCCCTGATCGCCGCCTGCGACGTCTGGGACGCCCTCACCAGCGAACGCCCCTACCGCCCCGCCATCCCCCCCACCGAAGCTCAGGCGCTCCTCGAACAAGAACGCCTCCCCATCACCACCGTCCAGGGGATAGGACAAGATCCGGAAATTTTAGTACGCTAAGGAAAAAGCCCGTCTGCAACGCACTTTACTCGCGTAACGCTCGATAGGCTCCTTTAGCGGGCACCCCTTCGGGGTGCCATACGTAGTCGCCGGTCAGCCCAATGTGCTCCCACCCCAAAGGCGATACGTGCGCCAGCAGCTCGTCGGGCACGTCCATGCCCTCGCCGCGCAGGGCCTCCACCGCGCGCTCCAAATACACCGTGTTCCAGACCGCGATAGCCGTCGTCACGAGATTCAGGCCGCTGGCGCGGTTGCTCTGCGCCTCGAATGACTGATCCCGAATCTCCCCGCTGCGGTGGAAGGCCACCGCCCGTTTGAGGGCGTGCAGCGCCTCCCCTTTGTTCAGTCCTGCCAGCACCCGGCGGCGCAACTCCGGGTCACGCAGCCACTCCAGCGTGAAGAGCGTACGCTGGACGCGGCCCAGCTCGCGCAGGGCCAGCGCCAGGCCATTCTGGCGCGGATACGAGGCGAGCTTGGAGAGCATCAACGAAGCCGTCACCGTGCCTGCCTTGATTGAGGCGGTGAGCCGCCGCAACTCGTCCCAGTGCTCGCGGATCAGGCGTAGGTTGAGCCGCTGGGCCACCAGAGGCTCCAGCAGACCATAGGCCGAGCCGACCTCGGGCGTGTACAGCCGGGTCTCCCCCAGGTCCCGAATTCTGGGCGCAAAGCGGAAGCCCAGAAGGTGGCAGAGAGCGAAGACCTGCTCGGTGTACCCCGCCGTGTCGGTGTAGTGCTCTTCGATCTTCAGCTCTGACAGGTGGTAAAGCAGCCCGTCAAGCACATGCAGCGCGTCACGCACATTGGCGGTAATGACCTTGGTGTGGAAGGGCGCGTACTGGTCGCTGACATGGGTGTAGAACAGGATGCCCGGTTCCCGGCCATACTTCGCATTCAGGTGTCCGAAGGTCTTCCCGCGCCCACCTGTCGGGAAGCGTTGCCCGTCGGAACTGCTCGTCGTGCCGTCTCCCCATAGAGAGGCTAGGGGCAGCTTGGACTGGAAGTTCACCAGCTCGGCGAAACCCGCCGCGTAGGAGTCAGGGCGGAGGAACCAGTCCGCGAGGTACATCAAGCGGCGTGCAGTCATGCCGGGGTCCGGGAAGGCCTCCGCCATCTTGGTCAATCCCAGATTTAGGCCGTCCGCCAGGATGGCAGTCAGCAGGTGGTCATGACGGTCCACCTCCTTCCCACTGTGCAGATTCAGGAAGGCCCCCGTGAAGCGGGTCCAGGCGTTGACCTCTAGCAGCAGGTCGGTGATCTTCACGCGTGGGAGTCGCGCGCTCAGCCTGCGCCTCAGAGGCTCCACCTCGTCGGGTACAGCCCGCGTGACCTTCCCGATCCTGAGCCTGCCGCGTTGGACTGACACGGAAGACAGCTCGCCCCTGGCGAGCAGGTCTGCCACCTCACGCAATTGCTCTGTGAGCCTGGGTTCCGTGGCCGCCCAGAAGGCGTCAAACGTCTCCGGCAGGTCCAGGGACAGCTCGGAGAGGCGTTTCTGCCAGGTGCCCTGTGGCAGGAGGTAGGCGTCGAGGTCCTTGTACTTCCGGCTCCCGGTGACCCACACGTCTCCGGCTCGCAGCGCGAGCCGCAACTCGTCCAGCACGCACAGCTCATAGGCCCGGCGGTCTATTTCCCCGTCCCGGAACACCTGCCCGGCCCACTTCTGCCGGACAAAGCCGATGGGGACGTGTTCAGGTAAGGTGCGCTTGTTCGCCGCGTACATCTCTTGGAGGAGGTTCAGCGCCTCGACCACGGGCACCGCCTTGCCCTCCGCTTGGAAGGTGAAGGCTGCCAGCAGCCGGGGGGCATAGCTTCGCACCTTCGCATAGCCCTTCATGGCATGGTGCAAGGGGTCGAGTTGTTCGGTACTTATCACCTCCTTCTCCCGCACCGTCTCCACGAGCTGTTGCCAGTTCACGACCGCCTCAATGGCCTGATAGGGGTCGGCCCCCTGCTCCCGCGCGGCGATCACCGCCGCGCACACCGACTTGAAGGTGCCGAACTGCTTGACGAGCGGTGGTCCCTGCTGCCCGAAGATCTCCGCCGCGGCCCGCTCGCCTTCCCGCAGCAGCGACACCATCACGCGGTCGTGCATATCGAGGACGGCATCGGTCAAGGTCTCGGAGAGATCGAACAGCCGGGCCATCAGCGTGGCCCGGCGCCGCCGGGGTTCAAAGTCCGCGAGATGCGAAGCACTCAGCCGCCGGGCTTCCTCCGCCAGATGCTCCAGGCGGCTCTGCGGCAGGAAAGAGCGCAGGTTGTCCTGCACGGGGAAGGTCCGCACGAAGACCAGCTTGTCCAGCAGGGTCAGGATGTGTTTGGGCTTGGGTGCGCCCACAGGCCGCGCCAGCCACGCGAAGCGCGAGACTGGTTCATCGCCCTGGGGCGACAACAGGGCGTCCACCTGGTCGGCGAGGTCGCCCCCCAAGGGCGGATTGAGCACGCCGTAGGTGTGCTGATCGGCGCGGACACGGGCGGAACGAACCAAGCGTTCGAGGACGCTGAAACGCGGCACCAAGAGGTGCCGCCGCCGCACCTCGTCCATCAAGGCACTCATCAGGGCGAAGGGCTGGTCAGTGACGACGGCGACCGTCACCAGCCAGTCGCGCAGCTCCGCACCCTGGTGCCTGGAGAGCTCGCGATATCCTAGCCGCTGGCACAGGGCCGCGAAGTGCTCGCGCCTGGTGGGGTCGCGGGCCGCGTACTGGGTGTAACAGGCCGGGTCTACCCGCAGTTGCTCAGCGAGGAACGCAAGCACTTCCCCGGGCGGTGTCTCACCGGGGCGCAGGGCGCGCCCCAGGTGCCGCAGCACAGTGAGCTGCACAGCGAAGCCCAGCTCGTTGAAATCTCGCCGCCGCTCTCGCACGAGCCGCAGATCGGCGGCGTCGAGCAGGTAGTACCGGGAGAGAATACGTTCATCCGTCTGCGGGAAACGGGTGAACTGGCCGCGCTGAGCCGCCGTGAACAGAGGAGAAGGGTGGGCCGTCATCCCGCCTTCAGGTCCGGCGTCAGAGAAGTGCCCACCCGTGGCAGACCGCCGCCGCTGGACACGCGGAACCCCATGTGGCCCTCACTGGGATGGTGGTCAGGCCCGCCCAGTGAGGTGCTATCTGCTCAGCAGCGTGGCGGCCTGCTCCACCACGCTGTCCCGGCCAGTGCGGGTGAGTCCGGCCAGGTCCACGCTGGCCCCCACCTGCGGCGTGATGCGGGTCCCCAGCGGCTGCTCGCGGGCGTCCAGCATCCGGGCGAAGGTCAGTTGCAACCCCGAGCCATCAGTCAGAGGCACGAAGCGGGTCGCGGTGTCGCCCACTCCGGCGGTGGTCTCCCCGATCACCTGGGTCGAGGGGCGTCCCAGCAGGGTCCGGGTGAGGAACTCGGCGGAACTGGCCGTGCCTTCGTCCACCAGCACCACCAGCGGTCCCGTGTACCGGGCCGGAGTCTTGATCCTGGGCTGTTCCTGCGCCTTGCCGTTCACCAGATACCGGCCCGCGCCGTATCCGATCTTCGCCGTATCGACGCGGGTCTTCAGGAACAGCGGCGCGGGGTCGGTGAACGCCCCGGCGCTCAGCAGGAACTCCTCGACGCGTCCACCACTGTTCCAGCGCAGGTCCAGGATGACCCCCTTGGTTCCCGCCGCCTGCACTTTCCGCAGGGCATCGTGGACCTGCTGCCCCACGCCCGGCGTGTTGAAATGCCTCAGACGCAGCACCGCCAGACCATCAGCCCGCAGGCTCAGGCTGACCGGTGTAACCTGGAGGGGAGCCGCCGTGAGCGCCGTGTTCATCGTCTTCCCCTGCCGCGTCCCCTCGAAGCGGGCGGGTGTGCCCCGGGCCGACGCCCGGCCCAGGGCGGCCTGTCCGGCCTGACCGTCCAGCGCCACGCCGTTCACCCGCCGCAGCACGTCCCCGGCCTTCCACCCGGTCCGCTCGGCGGCGGACCCGGGCAGCACCTCCAGCACCACGCGCCCACCCGTACCCAGGGCCTCCGTGACGGCCCCGAAGGTCCGGCGCTGCCCCTGTTCGCCCAGCAGCAGCTTGCCCACCTCCTCCAACTGGGACGGCGTGTAGAAGTTGGTGTGCGCGTCCTTCAGGTCGCCCAGCATCTGCTCAATCAGCCCATAAGCTTGCTCCGCCGCACACTCGGGCTTGCCGTCGCAGAGCTTCTGCACCTCGGGCAGGTACTTGCGGCGCAGGTCGCCCGCCCGCACATCAGACGGCCCGCTGTAAAAGGAAGCGAGTTGGTAGATCACCTCGTCGAACAGGTCCTGGGCGGTGGCGGCAGGGGCGGGAGCGGCCTGCACGCTGGGGATCAGCGCGAGGGCCAGGACCAGGGCTGCCTTCTTCACTCCGGCACCTTGAACGTGTCGGCAGGCAGCGTCACGTTGATCTGGGTATCCAGGTCCTTGATGACGTACAGCAGGGTGCCGTTCGGCGCGAAGCCCAGCGTCATCCCCGGCACCTGCACGCCGCCGATCTCCTGGAAGTTGCCGTAGACCGAGATGACCTCGCCCAGGCCCTCAATTGGGTACCGCTCGGCCACGATCAATCCCTGAGAGTTCAGCAGGTATGTTGCCTTGACGCTCCTGGTCACCACCTCCAGCACAGTTCCCCGGATGTCCCGACCCTCCACCTTGAGCCAGGTCTGTTCACCCAGGTTCTTCACTGAATCACGGCCCTGGTTGCCCAGCCGCAGGCCGGGGGCGCCATAGAAGAAGGAGTCGGTCAGGCTCTTGGCCTCCTGGCGAGGCAGCGGGACCGTGCCCGACTGGGGCGTGAACACGAACGCGCCCTGGGGCGTGAGGAACTGCTCGTTGACGACTTGCCCGCCCTGGGAGGTGGTGGCCCGCACCCAGCCGTTCGCGTAGTCCACGCTGCTGCTGATGGGCAGCACCAGCACCGGCTGGCCCTGGGCATCCACGAAGGTCATCTCGGACCGCTGCTGCGTGGTGCGGAGTCCCCGGAGCGCCTCGCCCCCGTTGGCCTTCAGTGCCTTGTCCAGTAGGGCGCGGCCATCCTGAGACTGATTCTGGGCGGGTTGCACGGCGGGGACAGCGGGACGGGCGACGGGCGGCGCACCAGCTCCCCCGGCCTGCACGGAACCGGAAAGCAGCAGCGCGGAGAGGGTAGCGGCAGACAGCAGGTGACGGGCGATCATCTTCATGCCCTGACGCTACCGGGCAGCGCACACCCTGCCTATGCACCAACGGCCTATATCGAAAGACATAGGCCGTATGCAGGTGCAGTGGAAATGGGCCGACCTCAAGGGCGGTACAGGTAGGTCACGCTCAGGCCGGTGGTCGTGCGGCCCCCGGTGACGTTCAGGGTCGTGCGGGCTTGAAGGCTGTTCTGCTCGTCGAGCTTGTACGCCCCGCCCAGTCCCAGCGTGGTTGAGGGAACGGTCAGGGTGCCAAAGGTCAGACTCTGAATGGCATCCGCCCGCAGCGTCACGGCCTCGTTCACCACGAAGCCGACGCCCAGCCCAGCGCTGAGGGACGGCGCCCCCTCGCTACGCCAGGTTGCGGCCAGCGTGCCGTCCAGAATCACCGGGTCACGCAGCAGCGAGGCGGACGTGCTGCCCGTGACAGCCCAGCCGCCCCCCGCCAGAGGCAGGGACACGTCCAGGCCCACCGCTGGGGCATACCGCCCGCCGAAGGTGTACTGCGCCCCTACATCCAGGCCGTTCCAGTTCACGTCGGACGCCGCAGCCACCATCTCCCCATTCAAGGTCCGGGTTCTGGCTCCCCCGATACCGGTGGAGGCCGTCACCGCGAAGCGTTCTGTCACGTTGTAGCTGGCGCTGAGGCCCAGCCCGCCCGAGACGCTGGAAGTCAGGCCCTCCGGTGTCTGCCGGAGGTCGGGGGCGTATCCGGCACTGATGCTGAAACTGGCGCTGCCCGCGCCCGTCCGGGGCCGCTGGAGGGGGTCGATGGGCTGAAGGGTCTGCGCTCCAGCAACGCTGAGAAAAACGAGCGAGGCCAGCAGCCCCGCCCGCCAGAGGTTGTTCTTGAACATGGTCAGGCTCCTGTTTTCAGACGTTCGATTCGTTCGCGGTACTTGCTGAGTTGCTGCCTCACCTGTGCGCGGGCCTGAGCGGCTTCCGCTTCGGAGGGCTGCGGCATCAAGACAACACCGTTCCAGGCGTTGAGGAAGTTGGCGATGGGTTGCGACCGCACGCCCCAACTGGGATCGGCCAGCAGCACGTTCTGGTCGTCCACTGCCAGCACCAAGTAGTAGTGCCCCTTCGGGTAGACGACGTTCGCCACGACGGGCAGCCCCGCTTCCATCACGCCGCGCAGTTGCTCCAGCGTGAGCTTGTACCCTGCCGAGGGGACGTTCTCGGTGGTCAGGGCGTTCCTGAGCGAGAGCAGGGTGATGCCTTCTACCACTTCCTTGCCGCGTGCCTGCATGTCCGCGACGGAACGCTCGGTCAAGGTTTTTTCGGACACCGGCCGCCCGTAGTAGTGGGTGAGTAGGGTGGCTAGAGCGGCAGGGCCACAGGTGAAGTCCGAGGTCTGGCCGATGACGGACTGGTAGCGGAGGGTGCGGTAATCCTGTCCTTGTGCAGTTGCGCTCGTACCAAAGGCAAGCAGCAGAACAGACACACCTGTCGCAATCCGCAAGCTTCTCAATCTATGGTCCAGACGCATGATTCACCTCTGAAAAACCCTGCTATTCCAATCCGCGAAGACTATTACCAAGATCACTATGCCGAGGATAATTGATTTAATTATCAGGTCACTAGCAAGGAATCCTTCAAACCCTACCCTTCTGCCGTCTATAACGTATCCAATCAAGAGATATGCGACTGATACAACGACATAGGTTAGTCAAAACTTTCCGAAGACCATCTTGACTTCTTCAAAGAGTGCGCCCTTGAAGAGGTGCGTTTCTGCTTTCGGTGATGGAACGCTCGGTAAAGGCTTCCTCGGATGCGGGCCGCCCGTAGTAGTGGGTCAGCAGGGTGGCGAGGGCGGCTGGACCACAAGTGAAGTCGGTGGTCTGGCCGACGACGGACTGGTTTGTCTGGTGAGGAGTATTCATTCCATGCCAGGTCTTACCTTCTAAAGTTGATGAAAAAAGTTAGTAAAAATGAGGTCATTATAGCAGGCACTAACATAGAAGATACACTGTACTTACCCGATAAAGCCCACTGAGCTACTGACATGAAGAAGATCGCAGCTACCAGCAAAATGAGAAACTGTAGTATCTTGCTCACGACATTATCTCCTTTGCCATCAGAGTATTAGGAAAAGTATTACCTGCGGATCAAGCTGCTCTGGAATCCGCAGGCAGTGGAGGATTACAGCAGTTCTTAGAAGAAGGGGGCGATCAGGCCGCCAACAACACCCGTAGCAATCCCTCCCAGGATGCCTGCCCCGACATTTGTCCCAACTTCACTCCAGGTCGTTTTAGTCTCACCTGTCTTGACATAATTTGACAGGGCCTTCGCTCCCTCATTCACAGCCGCGCCAACGCCCCCAATGATTCCACCGGCGGCACCCAGAGTCGAGATAGAGACAGGTCCGCCTTCACCCGTCACCTCATCCAGTTCCTCATCGTTGAGCGCCTGGGGCAGGTTGGACTTGGCGAAGATGGTGGGCGTGGTGTTCAGCGCAGTACTGGTGTAGCTCACGCGGAAGTCCTGGGCAGGAGCCGCCAGAGCTTTACCAGTCTGCACACGGAAGTCCTGCGTGGGAGCAGCCTGCACAGCGGCAGCGCCAGCGGAGGGGACGAGGATCAGGGCCGACAGAAGCAGTGCTTTCGTTTTCATACGTCAGCAATCTACTCAGCGTCCTCCCATCTGCCATCTCCCAGAAGACATAGGCCGCCTATATCTTTCGACGTACGCCCCCGGCAGACGCGCGGCATCATCCTGGACTTTAAACTGTCCTGTCATGCCGTCCTTCCACCTCTCAGAATCACCATGATGGTGCGCGCGTATCTGAACCGCCCGGAGGTCCAGGCGTTTCTCCAACGTCCCCGGGTAACCCCCATCGTGCTGTTCGCGGGCCTGGGCATACTGGTCACCTTCCTGCGCAGCCTGGTCCTCAATCCAGCGGAAACGGCCACACTGCCTCTGTTGGACGCCGGGAGTGTGTTGCTGCGCCTGGTGGTGGCGGTGCTGTGGTTCGCGGCGGTTCTATGGGCCATCCGGCCCGGTGAACGTGGGCGGGCAGAGCAAGCCCTGCTGATCCTGGGCACGCTGGCGTTCTCCATCCTGGCGGTCTGGGTGGACCGCCCGGCGGCGGTGTTGATGGCCACGCCCATCGTGGCGCGTTACTGGTTGACCCTGCGCCAGTCCCTCGGCCTGTTCACGGCCCTGTTCGTCGGCAGCCTGCTGATCTACACCCTGATTCCCCCGCTGCCGACCCTCGCCAGCCCGCAGGAATGGTTCGGTCTGCTGGGGCTGGTGGTCGTCACGTTGACCCAGGGCGGCTTCACCTACGCGGCGTTCGAGTTCATGCTCCAGAACGAGGAGAAACAGGTGTCCCTGCGCCGAGCCTACCGTGAGTTGCAGGCCTACCGGTCGCTGGAATTGCGGCACGCGGCTCTGGAGGAACGCGCCCACCTCTCGCGGGAGCTGCACGACACGCTGGGGCATCAACTGACCGCCCTGCGGCTGGAGGCTCAGCGCGTCCGCAAGCTCCAGCAGAGGGCGGGCGGCACCGATCCCCAGGTCACGACTTCCCTGAACAACGTGATGGCCCGCAGTGGTGAGGCCTTGGAACAGCTTCAGGAGGTGGTGTCCACCCTGAAGGTGCCGCAACTCGACGGCACGCTGCACCAAGCCTTACGTGATCTGGTCCAGACCTGGCCTACCCAGGTAAACCTGAGCCTGGCGCGCGAGGAACCCGAGTTGCCGTCCTCGCATAAACTCGCCCTGTACCGGGGTTTGCAGGAGGCCCTGACCAACGCCCAGAAGCACGCGCCCGGGCAGCCCATCGCGGCCCGGCTGTCCGGGGACGACCGGCAACTCTCCCTCTCCGTCCGCAATCCCCTGAACCTCGCCCGGCACGGCTGGAGCGAACACCGACGCGGGGGCGCGGGCCTGGCCGGACTGCGTTCGCGTTTCGAGGCGCTGGGCGGTTCAGTTCAGGTGACTCAAGACAAGGAGGTCTTCGAGGTATGTCTGACCCTGCCTATCCCCGCCCAGTCGTGACGCCCCTGCGGGTCCTGATCGTGGATGACCAACCGCTCGTGCGGCAGGGTCTGGCCTCACTGCTCGACCTGGAAGACGACGTTCAGGTGCTGGCCCAGGCCGAGAACGGACAGCAGGCCCTGCACCTGGCAGGTGAGTTGCATCCCGACGTGGTGTTGATGGACGTGCGGATGCCGGTGATGGATGGTATCCAGGCGACGGCAGAGTTTCGCCGGAGGAATGGTCCCCCGGTGGTGCTGCTGACCACCTTCGAGGAGGTGGAAGACATGACGGGCGGTCTGAATGCCGGGGCGGCGGGCTACCTGTTCAAGAGCGCGGAGATCGACGAGATTCTGGACGCGCTGTGGCGCGTCCACCGGGGCGAGAAGGTCATCCATCCCCGCGTCGCCCAGGCGCTCGCGCAGCAGTTGCGGGTGCCCGCCCGCCTGGAACCCAGCGGTGCCCTGACCGAGCGCGAGGTGCAGGTGATCCGCGCCCTGGCCGCCGGACAGCCCAACAAACGCATCGGGCAGCAGATGGGGATCAGCGAGGGGACCGTGAAGGTCCATGTAAGCAACATCCTGGCGAAGCTGGGCGCGGGCAACCGCACCGAGGCGGTGCGGCGGGCGATGGAACTGGGGCTGCTAGGGGATGAGACCGGAGGCTGAACCCACTGAGACCCGCAGCGTGGGGTGGCTACGGATGGATCGTTCGCCAGGAGAGGATCTCGGCTGCTCAGGGGCCGTGTTCTCAGCCGACTGCTGTATGGGGTTGTGTCAGGGAAGCACCGCCCACGCGCAAGAGGGTTAGACAGGATCGCCGGGCCTGTCCCCTGCTGGGCCTCATCCGCCAAAGGGGCACCTCCCCTGCGAGTGGTCCTTGCCATTGATTGGGGCCTCCGGGTGTCATGCTTCTCTTCCAAGTCAAGGTCTGGACCTCTTGATCCAGAGCGGTACAACATCTAGTATCCACTAGTGCTTTCACCTTGAAAGCCTCCGCAGGAACCGAGGGAAGTCCGGTCACGCCCCCAAGCCGTGAAATGGGGGTTCAGTCCGGCACAGTCGCGCTACGGTCACAGTCCGAACGCTCGCCTCGCGGAGAACGTCTTCTCGCGTGCCCCCGCGTCAGGGGCGTCAGGCGGATCCATGCTGCAAAGTTGACCTTGAACCTCACGTGCCCTGGGCGGGGTACGTCTTCTTTATTGGCATCTCTTGGCACCGGCCACCCGCCGGTGCTGCCGTCACCTTTTGCCGCTTTCACTGGAGCCGACCTGATGACCGAATTGCCTGGCAGCGTGAATGCCACTGCTATTCACCCGCTGGACCCGTCCCACTTCGCCCCGAGCGAGACCCGGATCACGCACGTCGTATTTCCGGGCACCACCAACCACCACGGCACCCTCTTTGGCGGAGAGGCACTGGCCTACATGGACAGCGCCGCCTTTATCGCGGCCACGCGCCACTGCCGCCGCAAGGTGGTGACCCGGCACCTGGGCGCGATGGAGTTCCGCCGCCCCATTCCGCAGGGCACCCTGGTCGAACTGATTGCCCGAGTCGTCGCCACCGGGCGCACCAGCATGACTGTGCGGGTGGACCTGTTGATCGAGCAGATGGACAGCCCCGCACGTGAGCTGGGCTGCACCGGCACCTTCGTTCTGGTGGCTCTGGGGGACGACGGACAGCCCACAGACGTTCCACCCTTGGAGGGCGCGACCGATGGCCGCTGACCACCCTTGGCCCCTGCTGCTGACCGGTGTGGCCCGTGGCCGGGGCGGCACAGCGATGATGCTCGAACTGCTGGCCGTGCTGCACGAACGGGACCTCCTGACTGAGGAGGACGTGCGGCGGGTGGTGAATGCGCTCGCCGCCGACATGCGGGCCTTCGACGCGGAACTCGGCCACCCCGCTTCGGCATTGCCCCCGGCACCCCTGAAAGGTTGACTCCGTGCAACTGGTCTTCGATTCCCTGACCGGGAATGTGCGCCGCTTGGCGGACCGGGTGGCCCGGCAGGTCGGCGGCGTCGAGGTGCTCGATCTCCGCCGGGACGCGCCCAGAGGCCACTTCCTGCTGCTGACGTACACCTTTCATCGGGGCGCGGTGCCTGACTCCACCCGCGCCTTTCTCGCCCGGCATCACCCACACCTACTGGGCGTGGTGGCCAGCGGCTCATACCACTGGGGCGAGCACTTCGCCCGCGCGGCGGAACTGATTGCCACGCAGTACCACGTGCCCGTCGTGGCGAAGGTGAACAAGAGCGGCACCGATGCCGACGTGATCCAGATTGCCCGGTGGGTGCTGACCCACCAGCACGCCCCCTCCCCACTCACGCTTACGGAGAACGTATGGACCCCTGGACCGAACTGAACAACAAGGTGCTGGCTGGCACCCAGATAGACACCCGGCACGACCTCGGCGCCTTGCAGGTCTTCTTTCAGGAGAAGGTCAACCCGAATACCGTCTTCTTCCACGACCTGAACGAGAAAATCCGCTACCTCACCGAGCATGGCATCTGGGACGCCAGCGTCTTCGAGCGGTACGCGCCGCAAGAGGTGCAGGCGGTCTTTGACCGCGCCTACAGCTACAAGTTCCGCTTCCGGGCCTTCATGGGTGCCTACAAGTTCTACAGCGAGTACGCTGGCATGACCCCCGACCGCACGAGGTGGCTGGAGCGCTACGAGGACCGCATGGCTGTCACGGCCCTGGCCCGCTCGGAGACTGTCGAGGACGCGCTGGAACTCGTGCACCATCTGGTGACCCAGACTTTCACTCCCGCCACCCCCACCCTGATGAACAGCGGCAAGGCGAACACGGGCCGCCTGGTGAGCTGTTTTCTCCTTCAGGACTGCACCGACAACCTGAATTCCATCACCAAGACGCTGTCCTTTGTGGCGGAACTCAGCAAGGGGGGCGGCGGCATCGGGGTGGACCTCAGCAACCTGCGAGCCCGCGGCGAGAGCCTGCGCGGGATTCAGAACGTCACCAAGGGCGTGATGGGCGTGGCGAAGATGCTCGACAACATGCTTCGGTACGCCGATCAGGCGGGGCAGCGGCCGGGGGCCGGGGCGATCTACCTCAGCGTCATGCACGCCGACTTTCTGGACACCCTGAACGCCAAGAAGATCGCCACCGACGAGGACGCCCGCCTCAAGACCCTCTCCGTCGGAGCCACCATTCCCGACGTCTTCATGGAAAAGGTTCGTGCGGGCGAAGACATCTACCAGTTCTACCCCCACTCGCTGGCGCAGGAGACCGGACAGGACTTCACGGACATCGACTGGACGCGCGACTATCAGGCGCTCGCGGACAACCCGCGCGTCCGCAAGAAGCGCGTCTCGGCCCGGCGGGTGCTGGAGGACATCGCCCTCACCCAGGGGGAGAGCGGCTACCCCTACCTGCTGTTCGAGGGCAACGCCAACCGCGCCAATCCCATTCCGAACGTGGGCAGCATCAAGATGAGCAACCTCTGCTCGGAAATCCTCCAGCCCACCCTGCCCAGCACCTTTCATGCCTACGGTCAGGAGCACGAGGACCGGATCGGACTGGACGTGTCGTGCAACCTGGCCTCGCTGGTGATCGAGCAGGCCATGGACAGCCGTGACCTCGGGCGGGTGGTGCGCGCGGCGGTGCGGCTGCTGGACAACGTGGCACGCTCGACCAGCGTGCATGAAGTTCCCGCTGTGAAAAAAGCCAACGACGAGATGCGCTCGGTCGGCCTGGGGGCGATGGGCCTGCACTCCTTCCTGGCGAAAAGCGAGATCGTGTACGGCAGCCCCGAGGCGCTGGAGTTCGTGGACGTGTTCTTCGCTGCCGTCCACTACCATGCCCGCAAGGCGAGTATGGAGATTGCCCGCGACACCGGCTTCGTGTTCGAGGGATTCGGGGGCAGCCGCTATCAGAGCGGCGAGCACTTCGCGCAGTACCTGGAGCGCGATTTCCTGCCGCAAACGCCGGAGGTGACTGCACTGTTCGGGGGCCACACGTTGCCCACCCGTGAGGAGTGGCGACAGCTCGTTCAGGACATCCGGCAGCACGGCCTCGCCCACTCCTTCGTGATGGCGGTGGCCCCCACTGGGAGCATCAGCTACGTGTCGCACGCCAGCGCCAGCCTGATGCCGATCACCGAGAAGGTCGAGACCCGCACCAGCAACAAGGCCCGCACCATCTACCCCATGCCGCACCTCAGTGAAACCACCGAGTGGTACTACGAGGAGGCCTACGACATGGATCAACGCCGGGTGCTGGACACGGTGGCCGCCGCGCAGCGGCACGTGGACCAGGGCATCAGTTGCACGCTCTTCGTGCCGAGCACGGTCACCACCCGAATGCTGCAAAGCTATTACCTGTACGCCTACCGCCTGGGCCTCAAGACCCTGTACTACACCCGTCTGCGCAAGACGGGCGTGCAGGACTGCCTGAGCTGCGTGGTGTAGCCTCCCCGACTTCAAGGAAACCCATGTCCCAAATGCCCTTTTCCGCGACCAACTGGTCCGACCCCGAAGACCACTTTTCCGCGACCTTCTACGAGAAGTACACCTCTCAGCTCTGGTTCCCCGACGAGATTCCCCTGACGAACGACGCGCTGGTCTGGCAGAGCCTGAGCGACGACGAGCGCTGGACCTACATTCACGCCTCGGCGGGGCTGAACGCGCTGGACACCCTCCAGGGCGAGGTCGGAATGCCCACGCTGCGCGGGCTGGTAGGCGGCCACATCCGCAAGGCCACCCTGCAATTCCAAGGGATGATGGAGGACATTCACGCCCGCAGCTACAGCCTGATGAACAAGACCTTCCTGACGACCAGCCAGGAGCGCGAGGTGTTTGGGTGGGTGCGGACCCAGCCGCACCTGCAATTCAAGATCGGCTTCATCGGGGACGTGTTCGCCGATCCTGACGTGTCCCGGCTGGGCCTCTGGAAGAAGCTGGTGGTGTCATGCATGCTGGAAACGGCGCTCTTTTACAGCGGCTTTTTCTACCCCCTGTACCTGGCCGGGCAGGGCCGCATGGTGTCAGCGGGCGAGATCTTCAACCTGATTATCCTGGACGAGGCGCTGCACGGGGTGTATGTGGCCCTGCTGGCCCAGGAGCAGTTCGACGCCATGAACGGGGCTGAGCAGACTTACGCGAAAGCCTGGTACCGCCAGGCCCTGGACACGCTGTACCAGAACGAGCTGGCCTACACCGAGGTGCTGTACGCCCGTGTGAACCTCACGGACGAGGTGAAACGCTTTCTCCGTTACAATTTCAACGTGCTGGCCGACAACCTCGGCCTAGAGCACACCTTTCCTGACGAGGAGATTCATCCGGTGGTCCAGAACGGCATCCGGGCGCAGGGGACCACGCACGACTTCTTCAGCGCTAAGGGCAGCAGTTACGCCAAGATCGGCGTGGAACCCCTGACGGACGGGGATATCGCGGAACTGTGGGGAGGCGGCTTCCCCGGCCAGTCGGCCAGTGGGCGGGTGTCGCATGACTGACCCGCCCTTCGTCCTGCTGACCCAGGACCACTGCCCCACCTGTGAGCGCCTGGAGCGGATGCTGGCTGGCCCCCTGAAAGGGCAGTTCATAGGGCAGATCGAGGTCGTGCACCGCCAGCAGCACCCAGCGGAGTTCGAGGCGCTCGCTCGGGCACACGGCCTGCGCACCACGCCCGCGCTAATTCATCGGCCCAGCCGTGAAGTGATGACCGCCCCGGCCGGGCTGGGCGAAGTGCGCCGCTTTCTCGACGCGGGGACGAAGCCCATCCCGTGAGCGACCTCACTGTCCTGCTTGACCGCAGCGCGGCGCACACGGTGTGGCTCCCCTGAAAGCCGTGTAATTGCTGGACCCCGTAAGCGTCCAGCTCAAAGCCACCGGCTGGACCCTGCTGAACAGGAGTACGACGGGCAAGACCGTCACGAGCCTCTGGCGTTTCGCGGACCAGGACAAGAACGAGCTGACCGGCGTGCTGACCTTACAGGAGACCGCTCCCGGCCGGTACTCGGCCCAGCTCGCCAGCCTGGCGTTCAGGAACTGACGGTCATTCCCGTGACAGCGCGATGAAAGGCATGGAATGAGCGAACTGCTTTCAAGTTGGCCGGTCAACCTGCCCCGTCTGGGCACTGACCCGGTGGGGAAGTTTCTGGGGCTGTCGGGTCTCTCGCAACGGATCTACCTCACGGCCCTGCGGGAGGTGGAGGGCAGTGGCGCGGGGGAGCTTGGCGAGCTGCTAGACCAGTTGCGAACCGACGAACGAAGCCGCGAGCTGATCGCCCGGCTGGAGCACCCCTGAAGGTCCATGAAAGGAGATTTCATCCTCGTCATGGTCTACCCCGTCGGTCTCAAGGTCGATGAAGCAGGCGGCATGACTCCACGGGAAGCGGACACTGGAGTCTTTCTGCTCAAGGTGTGAACTCCAAGCTCCTGCTTCTGACCGCCGCCTTCGTGGGGAGTGCCAGCGCCGCTGCCCCGACCTCTATCAGTGACCGCACCTTCTCCCACACCTGCACCGGTGCCAAGAAGATCAGCGTCTGCTCCATACGGGGAGCACCGTGAATGCCGTCGCCCTGAAAACGGACGCGCCCACGGCCGACCGGCTCGCGCAGGTGAACGGGCTGGGTGTCCTGACCCGCGCCCAGACCCTCCAGGTCCTGCCCGGCTACAAGGAAGAGCAGGGCAGCCTGACGATGATCCAGGTCTTCCTGGTGGTCGTCGCCGCCTTTGTAATGGCCGTGTTCTTCTACGTCCTGACCCTGCAAAAGACGCCGCAGTTCGGCCTGTTGAGGGCCATCGGGGCCAGCACCCGCACCCTCGCGGGCAGCCTGGTCGCGCAGATGCTGCTGCTCACGACCCTGGCCGTCGCCCTGGCCGCGCTGATCACCCTGGGCCTCGTGACGCTGCTTCCGGCGGGGATTCCCTTCGCCCTTACGCCCTCCGTCCTGCTCGCCGCCTCGGCCCTCCTGATCGGTGTCGCCGCCCTCAGCAGCCTCTTGAGCCTCCGCAGCATCGCCCGGGTCGATCCCCTGATCGCCATCGGCACCGTCGCCTGACCCCCCCGGCCGGGAGACCCCCTCCCGGTCTGATCCTCTCGCCGCATTTCAGGAGCCTGACATGACTGCCACGTCCCAGCGCCCCCGCATCACCTCCGCGCCCCTTACCACGCCCGTCTTGTCTCTTTCCGAGGTCAGCAAGACCTACGGCGACGGCGAGGGCACCATCACCGCCCTGCACCCCGTCACGCTGGACGTGCGCCCCGGCGAGCTGGTCGCCGTGAATGGCCCCAGCGGCAGTGGCAAGAGCACCTTCCTGTCCATCGCAGGTGCGCTGCTGCGCCCCACCACCGGGCAGGTCAAGATCGCCGGGCAGGAGGTGACGGCGCTGCCTCAGGGGGCGCTGTCCGCCTTCCGCCTGGAACACCTCGGCTTCGTGCTGCAAAGCAGCAACCTGATTCCCTACCTGAACGTCCGCGAGCAACTCACCCTGGTGCCGCACCTCGCGGGGCTCCGTGGCCGCGACGTTCAGGCGCGGGCGGACGACCTGCTGGGGCTGCTGGGCCTCTCCGGGCGTGCCCGTCACCTCCCGGACGCGCTGAGCGGCGGGCAGCGGCAGCGGGTCGCCATCGCTCGCGCCCTGATGAACGACCCGCACCTGATCCTCGCGGACGAACCCACCGCCAGCCTGGACAGCGCCCGTGGCCGGGAGGTCGTCGAGTTGCTCGCCGGGCAGGTGCGTCAGCGGGGCAAGGCCGCCGTGATGGTCACGCACGACGAGCGGGTGCTGGACCTCTGCGACCGCGTGGTGAGCATCGTCGATGGGCGCCTGCGCGAGTAAAAGCACCCTACCTCTTGCGGGAACCTCACAGCAATCGCTCTTCCACGCCAACGCCTGCCACTGTGTAGTCAGGCGCTTTTCGATTCGGTCTTGGGAGTTGCACGGCGCGTGAGGACGCGAAACAGGATGAAGAAGAGACTGGGCACGCCGGTCAGCTCCAGGTGAAGAATGGCAGGTGGTGTTAATGAGGTCGCCGTCAGCGAACCTAACGTAGAGCCGCATGAGGCGGGCACAGTCAAGCCGCATTCCGACCTGCAGGTCAGCGTGTCCCAGTTGAACAGTCCTTCAAAGGGGACAGCTCACAGGCATGATGAGCACGAGCAAAAACAGCTCTCGATTCCGGGAGGTTCAAATGGGACAGCGCGCTGCTATCTACTGCCGGGTCTCCACGGGGGACCAATCCTGTGACCGCCAGGAACGGGGCCTGCGGGCGTTCGCCGAGCGCGGCGGGTACGAGATCATGGGCGTGTTCAAGGAGGCGGCCTCGCGGTAGCAATGGAACGGCGAACCGGCATAACGCTGTTTTTTCCGTCCAGCACGAAGTCTTGCTTCAAGCGGGATTGTTGTCAGCGTGTCAGTGTGACTGCTGGAGCTGCTGAGCCAGTGTGTCCAGCAGAGGTGGAATATGCCCGACCTCGCGGGCAAAGAGGGTCCGACTCTCCCAGTAGATCGCTCGCGCAGCACTGACACCGCTCACCTGCGCCGTCGCGCGAATCAGGAAGTCATGCAGCCCCTCGTCAAGCGGGTCGATCTCGATGAGTCTCTGGGCGAGCTTGACACACTTGGCGTAGTCGCCTGCGCTGTACCAGGCATCCATCGTTTCCAGACCGACCCGAACGATCCAGCGGCTCATGCGCTCACGCTCCGTTTCCACCCATTCGCTGTCCGAGTCCTGTAGGAAATTTCTAACATTGAGGTTAGCCGTCAGCATGACATCCCGCTCTGAACTCAGCAAGGCATCCCGCGCCTGCTGCCAGTCCCACGTCAGGTGTACCCCCTCGCAATGCACCCGGTACGTCTGGGTCGTGGGGTTGTAAGGCACGGAGAGTCCGGGCACCAGCCGCCTGAGTTCATGGCGCACCTGATGGATGTAGTTCTTGGAGCGTGCCGGGGGAACATCGCTGAAGACTTCCGTCTGCACCGTCGTCAGCGTGGTCTCCCTCTGCTGGAGCAGGAAGACGAGGACCTCGACGAACTTCTTCATCTGGAGCCGGACGCGTTGACCGTTGACGAGGATCGCCGGACTCCCCAGGGTTACCAGCGTGACCTCGGCGACTGGAATGGCCGGGCCTGGAGGCCCGCACAACACCCGCTCATATTCACGGACTGCCAGTGTGTCGAGGAGCTGGCGCGTGCGCGCCAGCCCACTCAGCTCAACAGTCAGGTGCGGTTGTGGCAAGTTGTTGGGGTAGGGTGACGCGGTGCACAGTGGTGAGAAGCTTCCCGGCTACCGATTCCCCCTCGCGGTCATCGGCTACGCTGTGTGGCTCTACCACCGCTTCACGCTGAGCTATC
>NZ_WBSL01000012.1 GCF_009377345.1 Deinococcus terrestris
GGTTGGAACGGCCAGGAACTCATCTGCCAGAATGCGGACGCGCTCCCCCAGAATCTGTGACGTAGACACTCCCAGATTTTCTCGGCTGGGAGCGCTTCCCCGTCGTTATGCAGGTGCAACTCCTGAGTGCTGGTCAGCCTCCAACCCCAAGGCACACGGTGGACCAGAAGTTTCCAAAATTTTCACTCCCTGACGCGCATGCTGACCGCGATGAACGAGCGGGCGTTACGCAACGCTGTCATCGCATTCACCTGTCAACTGGGGCCTCAGATTGACCACGTTTCTCGCCCGTCTTGCGTCGCTTCGCTCCAGCGGGGCCGCGGGACCCTTCAGGGGGCTGCCCAAAAGGGCGCCTACCTACTGCGTTACCAGAAGGAGATCCACCATGAAGAAACCCGTTGCTGTTGTCGCCCTCGCTGCCCTGATCACTGCCACGAGCGTTTCCGCTGCCCAGAACCCGGTGCCAATGTACAACACCGTCAGCACGGGCAGCACTGAGAACGAGATCACGCCCCAGGCTGTTCCTGCTGCGGCCGCCGCCGCTGTGGGTGTGCAACTCGTGCGTGCTGCAGCCGCAGCAGGTGTGTTTACCGTGTTCTCCGAAGGCGTCAAGAACCTGTCCGAGGCGTACAAGAACTTCTCCAAGGGCAGCATCGCTCCCGAAATGGAATACGTACCGCTGAGCGAAACCGTGCTGGACTGATCGGATCAGGTTGGTGGGGCCACGGAACGCAAATGCCCATGGCCCCATCAGCAGGAATTTTCCTTCTGGCCGGCTTCAAACTCCCTCGTTTCCTATACCGAATTGTGGGGATAACGTATGCTCAAGAAAGCGCTTTACTTTATGGCTCTTCTAATCTTTACGGGTTACTTTGCTGCAACAGCGCTATTTGTCAGCCCAGCCAATCCTATCAAAACTCAGACCAACGTCCACAATCAAATCATTGGTAAATATTTCTACCAAGATTGGGGTCTATTCGCCCCCAATCCAATCTCCTCAAGTGTAGAAGTGCACTTACAGTGCCTATCAAACACAAAAGTTACACACTTAATCAACGTCTCCAAGGGCATATGGCAGCGCCATCAGAAAAACCGCGTTTCTCCCTATGACCGCATTGGACGCGTTCTTGGGAACTACGGGCACAGCATCATCAGTGTGAGCCGTCAGGAGGTCCTTGCAAGCCAGGAATGCAGCAATGACCCAGGTTCCGGAGCTTGCAAGCGCTCCAAACGGCTCAGAAAGAGTGCCGTCGATTTCGCCACACGCGGACTGACCCGCGTGGCCAGTGGGTTCTGCGGTGACCAGGCTATTGCAACTGGCCACACCTTCGACCGCGCTCAGATCTACTTGTCCTTGACCCCTGTGAACCGTTGGTCGAAACGTCACGACCCTCCCAGGGAAGCAGAGTTCATTGACGTGGGCGAACACCCGCTGGTGGCCGTGGCTGCGCCAGGTATTTGGAGGTAAGCCATGAAGACGCTATCCCATGACAACACGCAGGCTGCACGGCGCCCCACGCTGGTGAGGCAGCTGGAATCCAAATTGTTCAACACGGTCGGCGTGCGTCTGCTACAGATTTTTGTTGGCTCGGCCATCGCGTACCGGTGTCTGACTGAGCTGGCGTACGTTCCCTACTTCTACGGGCAGGCCGGACCCATGATGTCCGGTACCGGCAGTCTCCTCGGACCACACCTGGGGGCAGCCGTCGACCAGCTCGTTTACTCTCCGCTTGGAATCTACCTGTTCTTCGGGTTATGGCTTGCAGGGGGTCTGGGCCTCGTCCTGGGGTATAAGCCTCGCCTGGCCACCCTTCTGGCCCTGGTCGGCTACCTGTGGGCAGAGGCACGCAGCATTACACATGACGGTGGAGACAATGTGCTGCGGATCGTCCTGCTTTACATGCTGCTGCTGCGTACATCACCCGGGCGGGCGGGCCCGGGCCGCTTCTTCCACAACCTGGCGGTAATTGGCATCTACGTACAGCTGTGCTTGCTGTACTTCGTGGCTGGCACCCTCAAACTGGACGGTGACGTCTGGAAGAACGGTACAGCCCTGTACTACGTTACCCAGGTCAATTGGTTTACGCCCCCGTGGCCGTGGATGCAAGAACTCTTCAAAAACCCTTGGGTGGTCACAGCCGCAACGTACAGCGCGGTGATCTACCAAGTCGGCTTCCCGTTCATGCTATTTAACCGTTTCCACCTCGTGTGGGTGCCCATCGGGCTGGCTTTTCATCTTGGAATTGGGGTGGCTATGGGCCTAGTGTCGTTCTCTCTGGCCATGATGGGCCTTGTGCTCTTCACTGTGCGGGACAGCGAGTGGGCAGCCTTGGCGGGCTGGGTAGAACGTGCACTACAGTCGAAGCACCTTCGGCGGCTGCGGTGGAATTCGGCTCTCCTGCGGGGAGTGCAGCGCTTCTCGGCATCGGCAGTGCGTCCACTGACAACGGCAGACGGATCCACTCGTGAGGTCAGCTCCTAATGGCGCGCGCTGAGCAGGTACGGACGTTCACTCTCCGCAG
This sequence comes from Deinococcus terrestris, assembly GCF_009377345.1. Classification (NCBI taxonomy): domain Bacteria; kingdom Thermotogati; phylum Deinococcota; class Deinococci; order Deinococcales; family Deinococcaceae; genus Deinococcus; species Deinococcus terrestris. The sequence continues at coordinate 2,523 of NZ_WBSL01000012.1, forward strand.
TTCATTCTGGCCGTGGGACATTGCCGCCGACGAGTCGCTGGCGCTCCTGCTCCCCCTCCCGACGTCCGATGGGCGCCAGCAAGTTCTTGACCTCCACTACGATGGGCCGGGCACAGCAGCCCGTGATTCCCGCGGCAACCAACTGGTCAGCGTCACGTTGCCACGTGGCATTCGCCCGACATTTACGGCCAGATTGACGTTGCGTCCACACCAGTTCGGCGTCGACCGCCTGGAATTGCCTGGACCCGTCGCCGCCGACCTGAACGAGGAGGTACTGGTTCCCCTGACACCAGAAATCCGGGAGCTCGCCCAGACGCTCACGCAAGGTGAGACCACGGCCGAGGAGCGAGCCCGCACATTTTTCCGATACGTGCGTGACCACGTGACTTACCAGTACCCGCCCGAGGCTCGGGGGGCACAGTGCACCCTGACCCGTCGGCGGGGGGACTGCGGGGAATACGCCGTGCTGTTCACAGCGCTGTGTCGCGCCGCCGGCATCCCAGCGCGGCCAGTGTACGGGTGGATCATCACCCCTTGGCTGTCCACCCCCCACGCGTGGGCCGAGGTGTGGCTTGATGCCCATGGCTGGTGCCCAGTAGACGCGAACTTGGCCCGTGAATACCGGTACTGGTCACACGTGCTCGATGTTCCGAAGGATCCGGAATTCTTCTTCGGCTCCCTGGACGGGTACCGCGTGGTCTTCACCCGCGGTACCGGCTTGCCCTGGCCAGCGGCTGCCACTGCTGAGCCTGCGGCAGAGCCTGTGAAGCTCGATCCAGCCTTGGCGCTCAAAATCGACGGTCGCGAAGTGCATTACTGGCAGGAACTCGTGGGGGGACGCGTGCCGTATGTGCAGTTGCCATACGTGTTGATCCACCGACCTGCATCCACTCTTAAAAAGCACATGGGCAAGGTCTACACGTTCGAGCATCGCCCGGAACGCTGGATTCCCCCACCCAACCTGATCGCACTGGCCACCTGGTGCTTGCAGCCCAAGGTCTTTATCGCCTCCTTTATTGCTGGCCTGATCGCAGTAACCGTACAAACCTTTTTGCCAGAACAAGGCGGCTTGGCTGGAGCAATGGGGATGATGGCCTGGACACTCCGCATCTTGACCGATGTGTTCACGCTGCTGCTCTTTCTGGCCGTCGCCGCTGGGTTCTTGATGGCGCGTGGACGGAATGACTATGTGACACGTGGCGTCACGCTGCTGTTCATTGGCGGCGTCATCGTTTACATCATGCTGCCTCGCTGGTTTGACACTTTGTGATTGGTATGCCGCCTCGCGTAGTGCCCAAGTGGTGGCTGGCCCGGACTGGCCTCTGCCTGCGCTGCGACAATAGGCTGAAACCTGTAGATGCACTTGGACCGCATACTCAAGGCATCCAAAAGCAGCGGTGCGCCAGCAGGCGCACCGTCTCTACTCTCGCTCCTGGCGGATAAGGACGGCTTCACGCCTTGACGCTGAGAGAAAGGATGTTCCGGACGCCCTTTCACCTGTTCCGTCCTCTTTTCTCGTGCTAGGACCGAACAGGGGCGCGTCGCCCGCACCCCCGCCCACCGAATCCACGAAGATGGAGGAGGGCGTCTCCTCAGTTCAGGTGACCTCCTCTTCTCCGCCAATGGGGGGCCTGGCCGGAAGAATGCAGCCAACCAATTCCCGCGGCTGTTCTGGAGCCAGAGAGGCCATCAGCGCTTCTCGCAGCAACTCCGCCTGCTCCTCGTTGGCCCGGTCGTGGATCTCCCGGACCGTCACGCAAGACATCACTCGCAGGCCACGCCGTCGTTGTCCCGGTCAAGCCGTGAGCGGTAGCCCGGCTCACCGCGGGAAATGGGCGCCGCTCCGGCTGCCCGCGCCGCCGAGCAGTTGGCGTAATACACCTCCGCCCGCTGGGCTGGCAGCGCGGGGGCCTGCAGGTTGGTCGCCGTGCTGGTCACGCGCACGTAGGTCCGGCTCACGTACCCGCTCTGTCCCCGGTGCGTCGTGCGGCACCACTGGCCCGAGCAGGCCATCGTCAGGGTGGTGCCCTTGGGCACCACGGCCACTCGCGCCGACGTGGCGCTGGCTGAACGCCGCAGCACCACGTCGGTCGTCGTTGTCGCGGTCGCGGCCTCTGCCACCGTCAGGGCCGCGAGCACCCCTGCCATCCATACGGTTCGCATGGCGGCATCCTGACATGCCCTTCCCGCCCCCACGCGCTACTTTGCGGCATGGACCAGGAGCACGCACGGCCCGAGCACGACGACGCCCCGCCCACCCTGGCGGGACCAACCCTTATCACCGTGGACGGCATCGAGGGGGGCGTCGCCCGCGTCGAGCTACCCGACGGCACCACCGCCGACTGGGACCTCGCCAGCCTGCCCCGCGGGGTCCGGGAGGGGGACGTGGTCCGCCTGCACGTCGAGCACGGCGACCTCGAGATCGAGATCGACCACGCGGAGACAGACCGGCGCCGTACGGCGGCCCAGTCCCAGCTCGATGCCCTGAACAGCGCGGCCCCCAGCGGGGAGATTGACCTGTGAGGCGGCGGCTGACCCTGGCCGCCCTCACCCTGGGCATGGCCGCGGCCCAGGCCGCCCCGCCCGGTGTCCTGACCATCCGCTTCCTCGATGTCGGTCAGGGCGACGCGGTGTTGGTGACGGCCCCCACCGGGCAGACCCTGCTGTACGACGGCGGGCGCAGCGAGAGCCGGATGCGGGAGTTGATCCGCCAGTACAGGGTCACTCGCCTCGACCTCGCCGCCGCCAGCCACGGGGACGCCGACCACATCACCGGGCTGATCCCGGCCATCGCGCTGTTCAAGCCCAAGCTGTTCCTGAACAACGGGATCGCCTCGACAACCCAGACCTATGGCCGCCTCCTGAACGTGGTGGGCCAGGCCGGGACCCAGGGGCTGCTGGCCCGCGAGCAGGTGATCAACCTGGGGGCTGTGAAGCTCACCGTCATCCCCCCTCCCCCGGGGATGCCCAAGGGTGACCAGAACGCGAACAGTGTGGGACTGCTCCTCCAGTTTGGGACGTTCCGGGCACTGCTGACGGGGGACTCCGAGACTCCGGAGACCCAGGCGTGGTTGAGAAAGTACCCTGCGAGCTTCCTGGGTCCCATCGACGTGTACAAGAGCATCCACCATGGGGCCGCCAACGGGGACAGTGCGGCGTGGCTGGCGGCGGTGCGGCCGAGGAACGTGGTCGTGTCGGTCGGTCCCAACAACTACGGGCACCCGACGGCGACGGCGCTGAACCTGTACCGCAAGGCGGGGGCCACCATCTACCGCACCGATCAGCAGGGCACGGTCACCGTGACCGTGCAGCCGGGCGGGAAATACGCGATCACGACCGAACGGCGGGGGACGGCGGCACCCTCACCCGCGACGGCCCCATCCCCTCGGCCTCAACCGGCGCCCGTGTCCGTTCCGCCTGCGTCGAGTGTGTATTACCAGAACTGTGCGGCGGCCCGAGCGGCGGGAGCGGCCCCGGTGCGGGTGGGGCAGCCCGGCTACGGCAAGCACCTGGACCGTGACGGCGACGGTGTGGGCTGCGAGTAGAGCAGCACTGCCGCTCAAGAGACGTTTCTTCGCTGTGCGTTGCCTTGGGAAGCTCCACGACGCGATGCAGTTGGCAGTGTCGCGTTCTGCCGCTGGCCTTCGAGAAACAGACGCGCTACCGACGGCGCAAGCGCTGTGCGCGTTACCGGTAGCGTACGCGGCGGCCCGGGGATCTAACCCCGAAGGGTTCTATTCGTTCTGGGAGGCGGAGGGAGCATGGGTCATGACCTGTAGAGCCTTGCCGGCGCGTTCACGCGAGAAACCATTGGCGTTCCTTGGGCGGTATGACCCACCGCAAACTCGAGCTGGCATGATCTGTGTCTTCCTCGACTTGACCGAGGAGGGCGAGTGTTGGGTGGGGGTGTTCGTGATGGGCCAACCCGCCTGGAACACCGAGTCGAAGTTCATCACGTTGGCGAGCAGCTTCACGGAGTTGCTCGACCAATTGCGCCTGGACGACGACACAGTGGAGATGCTGCACGAGGATCTGGGGAACCGCGACGAAGAAGAGGATCAACGGATGGAGAGCATTTGGATACAAGCCGACTCGGCTGGCGAACCGCCTGATCGCATTCCCGGGTTGTGAAACCGCGTCTAAGTGGCGCCCGACGGTCAGAGGTTCTGACCGCCCGACGCCTCTATGCGCTGGGCATTGATCCAGGCCGTGCCGGGCGACAGCAGGGCCGCGACCACGCTCCCGATGTCGTCCGGTAGGCCCGCGCGGCCCAGCGCGGTATTCCCGGCGATCATGCGGTTGACCTGCTCGTTGTCCCGGACGGCGCCGCCCCCAAAGTCCGTTTCAATGGCTCCCGGTGCCAGCACGTTCACGCTGATGCGGCGTGCCCCGAGTTCCAAGGCGAGGTACTTCGTCAGGGTTTCCACAGCGCCTTTCATGGTGGCGTACGCGGCGTGGCCGGGCAGAGCGAAGCGGGTCAGGCCGGTGGACACGTTCAGGATGCGCCCGCCGTCCTGCACGAGAGGCAGCAGCGCCTGCGTGAGCAGGTACGGCCCTTTGACGTGAATGGCGTACAGCCGGTCGAGCTGTTCGGCGGTGGTCTGCTCGAAGCTGGCGTGCAGGCCAATCCCGGCATTGTTGACCAGATCGTAGAGCTGATCCTCATCCCAGCCCTGAAGAACGCCCCGGACCTGCCCGGCAAAGGTGCGGAATGATCCCGCCTCGGAGACGTCGAGGGGGAGGGCGGCGGCGCGCCGGCCCAGGGCTTCCAGTTCGCGGACAAGGGCCTGCGCGTCCTCGCTACGGGACTGGTAGGTGAAGATCACGTCCAGGCCACTGCGGGCAAGGTGCTGCGCCATGCTGCGGCCGAGGCCGCGGCTGCCGCCGGTGATAAGGGCAATGTTCGTCATGAAGTCCTCCGGGGCGCCGCAGCCTCTTGGCCGCCCGCCGCTGGAAGTCACGTTATCGCCCTCACTCTCTTCTGGGAAGTAGGCACCCGTAAGTACTATAGTTGCCTCATGGAGAGTGAAAGGGTGGAGGCGGCGGACGTGCAGATGGAGGAACTGGTGCGCGAGATGATCGGTCGCCTCGCAGACAAGTGGACGATGGTCGTTTTGGACGTTCTCGAAGAGCAGGGCACGCTGCGCTTCACCCAGCTGGCCGGGCATGTGGGCGACATCAGTCAGAAGATGCTGACCAAGACCCTACGGCAACTCGAGGCGGACGGCCTGGTCACCCGTACCGTTCATCCGGTCATCCCCCCGCACGTGGAGTACACCCTGACCCCGCTGGGCCGCAGCCTGAGTGAAGCGTTCTGCCCGGTGTGGCTGTGGGCAGAAGCGAACCATCAGGCCGTTGCCCGGGCCAGAGCCGCGTTCAAGCCATCTCACTGACCTCGGCGGCCCCCAGGCAGGGCTCTTCACACACCTCGGGCCGAGCGAGGTGGGCGCCCGCTGGCCCTCGCCTAGCCGCACCGCCGATGGGACGGCCCCAATCATGGCTCAGAGGCGTTGGCTTCCACCTCTAGGGCGAGGTCCATGACATCCCGGAGTTCGCCATCCTCCACCCACCAATATCGGCTGGCCACCTCCTCCACGAGTTGTCGGTCGTGCGACGCGAAGATCAGCGTCCCTGTGAAGGCCTGCAACACGCCTTGCAAGCTTTCGATGGCCGCGTGGTCGAGGTGATTCGTCGGTTCGTCCAAGATCAGGAGCTGCGCCGCCGTCAGGCTCAGCCGGGCCAGCGACAGCCGGGTCCGCTGCCCCCCGGAGAGGTCCCCCACGCGGTGATCCAGACTGCGGGGCAGGCCCAGGCGAGCGAGCACCTCGTACATGCGCTGTGGGGTCAGGCGTTCGTCGACAGCCAGCAGCGCCTCCTGCTGGGTTCCGAAGGCGGCGAGCTCCTCCCCGTGCTGGCCCGACCACTGGACCGCGAGTTCGGCGCGGCGCAGCTCCCCGCGCGACGGCTGCACCCGTCCCAGCAGGGCACGCAGCAGGGTGCTCTTCCCGCTGCCGTTCGGCCCCACCACCGCGATCTTCTCCCCGCGCCGCACATGAGCGGTTAAGCCCTGCACGAGCAGCCTGCCCCCCACCTCCAGGTCCACACCCGACAGGCTGAGGATGTCGTTCGGCCCATGTGCGGCCTCCCTGAGTCCCACCCGCACCAGATTCGGGTCAGTGAGAAGTCTCCGTGGAGCATTCATGCGGTCGAGCCGCCGCTCCAATGCCTTCGCCCGTCGGGCGAGGGTGCGGGCCACGTCCTGGGCACGCATCTTGGCGAACTTCTTGTTGCCGGGCTTCTTGCGCCTGTGGTTGTAGCGGTCGGTGCTCGCCGCCCGCTGCTGCACATTGACCCGTTCCTGTTCGAGGGCCTGCGCCTTGCGCTGGTGGGCGTGGTACTGCCGTTCACGGGCTTCCCTGAGGTCGCGCTTGACCTCCATCGCCTCGGTGTAATTGCCGGGGTACTCGCGCAGCTCCCCGCGTTCGAGCTCAGCGCAGCGGGTGACCGTCGCGTCGAGGAACGCACGGTCGTGCGAGACGATCAGGAAGGCTGCCGGGCTGGCCTGCACCCAGCCTTCCAGCCACTCCAGACTCGGCCAGTCGAGGTGGTTAGTCGGTTCGTCGAGCAGGTACGTGTCGGCCGGGGTCAGGAGCAGCCGGGCCAGCAGGGTGCGGCGGCGCTGCCCGCCGGAGAGCTGCCCGGTCAACCAGACCGGGTTGAGAGCCAGTTCGTCCAGCACTTCCGCCGCCCGCTGCTCGAAGTCATAGCCGCCGAGCAGACGGTAGGCCTCCTCGGCCGCCCCGTACGTATTCAGCACTTCCGGGGTCGGGTGGACGAGTGCGGCCTCAGCCGCCCGGAGGTGGTGGAGGGTTGCACCGAGAGCGTCGGGGCGCACCGCGTCCAGCAGCGGGACGTCGGGCAGGTCGGTGAGTTGCGGCAGGAAGGCCAGCCGGCCAGAGCGGGTGACGTGCCCGGAGGTCGGGACCAGCGTGCCCGCCAGGACGCGCAGCAGGGTGGTCTTGCCGCTGCCGTTGCGCCCCAGCAGGGCGGCGCGTTCGCCGGGGTGGAGTTCAAGGTTGACGCCCCGGTAGAGGGGCTGGTCTCCGAAGGTCATAGAGACCTGGGACAGGATGACGCTCAAGGGGTTCTCCTCAGATCAGGTCAGGCCGAACCAGCTCTGCACAAAGCAGGCGGTTCGAGGCTTGGGCCAGGGGTCTGAGGGGGTTAGCGTATGCGGCTGGGCATCGTGGCTGCACCTTACGGCCCTGCCTCTGTGGGAGCAATACGCCAAATGCGCAGGGCAGTGGGGCGCAGACCATCTCACCAGCAGTGGGCGTCAGACCTGAGCACCGGGAGAGGGACTGTCAGGGTGAGGTCTACGACCTTCAGCGGCGTGTGTCAGAAAAATCCGAAACCGACCCTATCCCGACGCCTTTCCCATCCGGCTCCTGACGCCAAGTTGGGGTATACCCAAAATGGACAGACTTGGTTGGTGGGTGGCCCTGTTGACAAAAGTGCGTCTACCTACCGATTTGTTGCAGCATCGGAGCGCCTGTCTAGCTAATGTTGAAATTTCCAGAGGAATTTCATACCCTTTAGGACATGCGCCCTCAGGTACTGCCTCCACCCAACCCGTACCAGACCCTATTCGAGCGGTTGGAAGCGACCGGAGCGCTCCGGAACTTCACCAGGGCTGTCGTGGCGCAGTGCCGCCCGGACCCCGCCAGACCTCCTCGCTACACCCGGGAGGAGCTCCAGAACCGCGTGAAAGGGACGGATCGGTGGGGTGATGTCGATCAGCATTGCGCAGATGTAGGCGATCTGCACGGATTCGACGCTGTGTTCGTGAACACCGGCATCGCTGGCCATCCACAGATGCTGACGCTCGTCCACGACGAGCTCGACGTCATCATGACCGTCCACAAGACGCGGTCACCCGGTCAAGTCAAAGGGGCGCCCAACTACGTACGGCGGCTGATTCGGGATGCCCAGAACAGGCTGCTGTATGTCGGCGACGAACTTGAAGATCTGACCATGGCCCAGAACCTGGAAGGGAAGACCTTCGTCCAGCTGACGTACGGCTTCCGCCGCGGTGATCGGCTCAAGCAGGTCCCGGCTTGGGTCACCTTCGGCGTCCCTGACGGCAGCGCCACGCAATTCTTTTTCCAGCGTGACCTGCTCTCCCTCTACCCTGAATTCGGCCGGGCGGAGGAGGACATCGACCTCAATGCGGGCCAGCCGAGCCGGCGCTTCACGACCCGCCCCGCACGGAAGGAAGGCAGCGAGACCGAATGAACGCACGCAACCCTGGCTTCACCGCAGCCAGGCTCATCCAGGCACGCGAAGCACGGGGGTACTCGAAGTCCGAGCTTGCCCGTCTGCTGAGTCTGACGCCAGCTGCGGTCAGCGCCTACGAGACGGGGGTCCGGGTCCCTTCCCCTGACACTGTGGACGCGATCGCCCACGCCCTGGAACAGCCGGTGGCTTTTTTCAGTCGCCCGGCCCCGCGTTTCGGCGAGCGGAAAGTCTTCTACCGCTCCTTCAGCGCCGCCACCCGCACGGCCAGGCTCCGGGCGCAGGCCAAGATGTCGCTGCTCTGGGACGCCGTGGATTATGTTCAGGAGCTCGTCGATCTGCCTCCTGTCGTCATGCCCGCGGTGGGCGAGCTGCCAGGCGCTCCTGAGGAGATTACCCAGGACATGATCGAGGCGGCCGCCGTGATTGCCAGGCGGCACTGGAAGCTGGGGGAGAACCCGGCACCGAACCTGGTCTGGCTGCTCGAGGAGAGCGGGGCCATCGTGGTGCGGCATGACCTGGGCACCGATCGGCTGGACGCTTTCTCAGAATGGCGTGAAGCGGACGCGCGCCCGTACTTCATGCTGAACTCGATTCGCCGGAATGCTTTTCGGTCCCGGGCGGATGTCGCCCATGAAATTGGCCATGTCCTGTTGCATCGCCACGTCGCCCCGGCCTGCCTGGACGACGACGACACGTTCAAGCTGCTGGAAGATCAGGCGTGGCGCTTCGCACAGGCCTTCCTGCTTCCCGAGCAGGCTTTCCTTCGTGACCTGTCCAGCCTCAACCTGGATGCTCTGCGTGCCCTTAAACCCAAGTGGAAGGTCAGCATCGCGTTCATGCTGCACCGGGTTCACCGGCTTGGCATCCTCAACGACGACAAGTACACGAACTACCGCAAGTACCTGGCGCAGCGCGGCTGGCTGAAGGTCGAACCCTATGACTTGGAGACCGAACCCGAGCGGCCCCTGCTCCTCGCGCAGGTGCTGGAGTTCCTGATCGAGCAGAAGGTGCAGACGCCCGACCAGATCGCCAGCGGTGTCGGCTTCAACGCCGAGTTGCTCGAGCAGTTGACCCATGTGCAGCCAGGCTTCTTCAGCCTGGAACGACGCAGCCGGCCGTGGAACCTCAAGATGCCCGGTCTTGACAATACGGGCTAAAGGCGCTGGCTGCGTGCAGGCTGAGCAATCGGCCCAGCGCAAGGACGGCAAGTGCGGCAGGTTGCCTGGGCAGCGCCACAAAGTGTCCGCTCCCTGACTACTCTTCAAAACGGATGACAGGCAGCAGAAAGTCGGCTCTTATACGGTGTTTCTGCGATGAAAGCACCCAAGAGCCGACCCCCTCACGATACCTTGCAGACCGTTCTGCGGTCTGCCTTCCCCCTTGATGCCCGCCGCTTGATGGTCTTCACCGCCTTGGTCCTGGCGGTCATTCAGGCTCGCACGGTCGTCCTCTACACCCTCAAGACCCATGTTCCGTTGCCAGGTACGCTCACAGCTCGCTACCAGCGACTCTGTCGCTTCGTCCAATTTCCTTTCCCCGAGGGTTTGTTTCCCAGATTTGCGCTGTCCTTCCTGCCGGACGGTCCCGTCGATCTGATCCTCGACCGGACCAACTGGCGACTCGGCCAGCAGGACGTGAACATCCTGCTGCTTTCTGCTGTGTGGAACGGGTTCAGTCTGCCCCTCATGTGGGCATTGCTCCCACATGGTGGGGCGAGTGATTCCCGTACTCGGGAATCACTCGTGTTGCGCTTCCTGACGTTTTGCCCGGATCGGCAGGTCCGGTGCCTGCTGGCAGACCGAGAATTCATCGGCCAGCACTGGTTTCGTTTCCTCGATCAGCACAGCATCGCTCCCTGTATTCGCTTGCCTGCACGCGCCACCATCGGCCAACACCGTCTGCCCGTGTGGGCTGTGTTCAACAAGCTCCAAGTGGGCGAAGTCAGGGTCTGGCGTCGCCAGACCCTGATCTACGGTGTGTCACTCCGGGTGGCCGCGACGAAGAACGCGGCCGGGGAGACGCTGTACCTCGCTTATCGGGGGCACGTGGGACCGAATCTCCGACGGTATGCCCAGCGTTGGCAGGCAGAAAACTTGCACTCCGCGCTCAAAACGAGGGGCTTCAATCTGGAAGACACCGGGCTAACCCGTGCTGAACGGGTCTCCACCCTGCTGACGGTGGTCGGTGTGGCGTTTATCTGGGCCTGTGTAACTGGGGAGCTGCTGGTAACCGAGAAAGGCGTACGGATCAAGAAACACGGACACCGCACGGTGTCCGTGTTCCGGCTTGGCCTCGACCATCTTCAAGATCTGCTGCTGCATCCCTCTCGGTCGTCTTGGCACACCCTCGCGACTCTCATGCCGCGTTTTGAAGGGTAGTCAGGTCCGCTCCTCCTTCACTGTCCAGAAGGAACGGGCAGACGATCGGTGGATGTTGGTCTATTAAGCGGGGCCGCCGGCTCAGGTCTGGGGGCAGGCGATGGGCCTGCACCAGCCACCTCAACGTGGTGGTCGAGCAACTTCCAGAGGGGTTAGCCGCCGGGGCGTGCTGCCCATGCCCGGGGGTCATGCCACAACATCGGAGATGGAGACGTCATCACCGAAGGCCCACAAGCGCGCTACCTCGCCCGCTGCTCACCGTAAGTTCCTGGCTGGGCGGGGGGAGCCCCAGCGGAAAAAGCGGATCTCGCCCTGCCCGGGGAGACCTTCCCCCCGCCCCCCGCCCCAACGTCGGCGCATGACTGAGACCGATCTGCACTACCGCCAGTCGATCATCGCGCTCAGGGCGCCGACCTGGCTCACGGGACTGGCAACGCTTCTGGGGGCTGGGGGCCTCGTCGGTCTGTTCAAAGCCTTCTACGATGCCCTTCCCAGGATTGGCGGCCGCGAATGAAGTCTGCCCTATGGGGCACGCTGCTGTCCCGGCCGGGACAGTGCTCCGTCGTCTGCTGGCTGCCTCTTCCCTTCACGCTTCGGCGGCTAGGGGAGCGAGGCCGCAGTCCGCCTCTCCGAGCCGCCTCCCACCTCCTTTTGGCTGTACCCCGCGGGGCGCGGCGCCAGCCATCATGGTTGGCAGGGAGCCCAGCGGTTAGCCTGGGGTATGGACTCGATTCCTCCAACGACCGACGAGCAGCCACAAGGGGTGCTGCCCGGGGGTGCTGCGGAAGGCGGTGGCCAGGAGGATCGCGCCACGCCCGAGGACGCCCGGAAGTCCGGCGAGAAGCTGCTGGACTACCTGAAGAACGACGTGGAGCGGGCGACGAACGACATCAAGACGGCGGAGGACCGCGCGAGGGCCAACGCCACTCTGGCCGCAGGCGCGATTCCTCTGGTCACCTTTGTGCGCACCCTGACGGACCAGCCCACGGGGCTGCAAAACGGCCTCTCAATCAGTGTGCTTGCCCTGGCGATCATCACCCTGCTGATGCTGGCCGGGCTCATCAGCTTACGAGTGACCAACAGGACCACGGCAGCCTGGTACGAGGCAAGACAAAGCGACGTCTACTACGAGCGCGAAAGCGCGCAGTACGACCGCCTGCTTCACGAACTGCAGGGGATGTGGATCGGGTACCTGGAGGACAGTCGGCGCGTGCGGGACTTCAAGTACCAGTGGCTGGGATGGCAGAACATCGCCGTGTCCGGGCTGATCATCGTGCTTGCAGTCCTGGCCATGACCCTGTTCAGGTAGATTCGGGCCATGCCCGAGGACAAGAAGCCACCGCCCTCACGTCCCCCGGTGGAGACGCAGAACTCCAACCGGCAGATCGAAGACAAGAGCCGCGACGGCAACAACAAGCCTCGTCCCGAGCCTCGGCCGGACCCTCGCTCCACGCCGAGGAAATGAGCGGCAAGCGGGACAAGAAGCCGCCACCAGATCGACCGCCCACCGAGCCGCAACAGGGAAGAGTGGCCTACCGCTCTGCCATCACGGGCAGGTATGTCGACAAGGCGACGGCGGCGCGGCATCCGAAGATGACGATCAAGGAGACGGTCAAGCGGCCGGGCAGGAAAGCCGGTGGCGCCTCGAAGGACAAGCTGAAGAAGTGAAGTTGCGCTCTTCTCGAGCGTCAAGACTGTCTGGGTACGTTCGGTGTGCGCTGTGGATGACCACTCACCAGCCGGTGAAACGGAAGAAACACGGACACCGCGCGGTGTCCGTGTTCCGACTGGGCCTGGATCACCTTCAAGATCTGTTGCTCCACCCTTCCATCTTGTCCTAGCGAGCCTTATCCACCTTCATAGCGAGGTTGTCGTAGTCGTTGGATCAACACGCCGGTCAACGGCGCCAGGACCCCTGGAGAGATCGGCGGCCCTGGCCTGGACCGGGTGGCCACGGCCGCCAGCGTGACCAGGAGCAGGGCTACCGCTCCCAACCGTCTGAACAGTGCCGTCATCAGGGCCGTCCATCCGGCTGGAAGGAGAAGCTCGCCGCTCCCCCAGTGACGACCAGTTCGGTGATCTTCAGCCTGCCGCGCGGCACACCGCCGTCCAGCCGGACCCGGACCACGTTCCAGCCCCGGCGCAATTTCAGGTTCACGAACAGGTTGTACTGGTCGGCGTCCTCCAGCCGCGCGACGTAGGGAAAGACGCAGCGCCGCTCGCCCCGCACCCACACGTCCCCATCGGCGTGAAGGAGAAAGCCGGTCCGGTCGCTGACTGCGCGGGTCTCGGTCAAGGCGTGAGGCAGCACGTTCACGAACTCCGGGGGCGGTTCCGTCGCAAACCGCAGGTCAGTGGGATCAGCCAAGGCGTCCCCCACGCCGGATGCCACGTTCAGCTCAGGGTTGCGTGTCGTGACCTCTACGCGGGCGAGGCGTACGTCCTCCTGCCCGGAATCCACCCGGAGGGTGTCCACGGCGCAGGGTTCGAAGATGTTGAACTCCCGCACCCACTCCAGGGCCGTTGGCCGCTCCCTCCCGCTGGGGCCGGGTTCGGGTGGCAGATGCACCTCCACCCGGCCCGGCTCAAGGATGCGGCCCGCGCCGGACACCGCAGAGCCCGCAGGGGACGGAGACGGCCAGCCCAGGAACACGGCCTGACCCACGGGGAACAGGGGGGAGGTCGGCCCGGCCAGGGTGCCCGCCTCACCCAGTACCGTAGGTCGGAGGTCGGGGAGGGGATGGGGCGTGCGGTCGATGGCGGCCAGCAGATCGGCCTCTGTGACCGTGGACGGTGCCGTCGTCTCGGGGACAGGCTCCTCGGGACGGCAGGCGGTGAGGAAGGCCGTGACAGCAAGCAGCAGGACGAGACGCATCCGGACCTCCGGGGAACAGGGAGAGAATAGGCCCACACGTTGAAGGCCGCGCAGATTCGCCCCTTTTCGGAGTGGCTTGGTGGCATGCTGGCCTGGTGCGCTCCCTTCTGTTGGTGCCCCTCTTGCTGCTCGCCGGGTGCCGCGAAGCCTCCGTCACCACGCGGGCCCCGACGGGTGAGGAACTCGCCGGAGTGCTGGGGACGGTCTCGACCCTGGAACTCACGCCGCCCCGGGGTGCGCGGACCTACGCCCTGTCCCAGGGAATCCAGGGGCCATTGGAAGAGGCGACTCAGGATGGTCGGCTGCCTGTCACCGTGGGCCTGCTTCAGGACGGCTGCACGGGCACCCAGCGCCGCCTGGTGGTCCGGGCCGGGGGAACGTCCTCCAGCAGTTGCCTGGACCTTCCTTCGGCTTATGGGACGACCGCGTCCCTGCCTCCAGCGGAACAGGCCCTGCCCCTGAACCGCTGGGTGCCGGTCTATGCCGTCCAGCCCACTGTTCCGGGGCGGACCGAAGGAAGCCGGGTCACGGACGACGACCCCGCCCACTGGACGTTGATCAGCGTGTACTTCAGCACGGAAACCGACCCCGAGGCCCTGAATCCACCCGCTTCGTCCGCTGCGCTGGACTGGTTGCGGTAAAGGGAGGCGCTCCCCGCCGCCCGCGCCCCTCATGCTCGGCCGCCTGAGGGCGGGCAGACTGCGCCCATGTGGCTTCTTTCGCTCGTGCTCGCGGGTGGCCTGGGCATGGCCCCGGCGCCCTCCCCGGAACGCCTGCTGTACCCCACCCAGGCGGAGCGCCTCCAGATCTGCCGCACGCCTGAGACTCTGACGACCGAAGCCGAACTGCGCGCGGCGAGAGAGCGAGCTGGGCAACGGCAGGTGTGGTTCACGCCGCCCGCCGAAGTGTTGCGGGGCGCCTGTGCCTGGAAGGATCCGAAGTATCCCGTGCTCGTCCGGGCGGCTCAGGAGTTCGACGCGCGGCTGAGTTCCGGGGAGGCCTCACCCGCGCCCGTCAGCGTGACCCTCTGGGCGCCCATTCGGAATTTTCAGGAGGTCGGGAAGTGGCAGGCCTGGCTGGTGCTGCGCGACAGCTTCGGGGAGGAGGTGCTGCGCTGGAAGCCACGCACCGGCATGAACCGGCAACTCGTGCCGGGGATGGGGATGTCCATGCTGATCTTCGATTCGCCCACCGAGGCGCAGCGGGCGCTGGTGCGGCAGGCGACGGCGCTGTGGGTGGAGGTCGACTGGGGAGACGGGCGCCCTGCCATGCGTTATAACGCGGCCTCCCTGCCCAGGCCTTAGCCCCCACTCAGGAGAGGTCAGAAAGCCTAGCTCCCACGATGGAGCGGGCGCCAGCATCCCCTTCAGAGCGGACTCATCCCCGGTCAGCCCCAACCCGTAAGGCTGGGTCATGTCCTTCAAGCTGCTGGCCCTCCTGGGCGCTTTGACGCTGTCCTCTGGCCTCGCCCAGACGCCCGCCGTCTCCCCCGAGCGTGAACTGCTTCAGAGGACACTCACGCCGCTGTGGGGGCCCGCCTCGCTGCGCAGCAGTGTGCTGGTTGGCCAGCTTCCGCCTGATCTCGGCTTCGCCCTGCCGCAGGGGAGCCGCGTGATCGGCAGCGTCGTCACCGAGACGCCCGACCCTGCCTATCCTGCCGGGGTCACGGTCTACTTCGACACGGCGCTGACGCCCGAGCAGGTCGATGCCCATTTCGCCCGGGTGCTGGCGCCTGCTGGCTGGAAGGTCTTTTCTCTGTCCTCGGGCGGGCCATTTCCCGAGGGGGGCTTCCTGCCCAGCACGCCGACTGGGGGCCGGCCCTACTACCGCCAGAACCCAGATCAGCAACTGAGCATCCAGACGCGGCGGGTCGGTGGGCTCACGCAGGTCACGCTGGGCCGGCAACGTGCTCCGGACCTGGCTCAGACCCTGCGCTATGCCCAGGATGAGCGGTTCGACCCGGCCCGGTTGCTGCCGAGATTGGCGCCTCCCGCCGGGGCGACCGTCTCCCCACGGGGAGGCGGAAGCAGTGGGGACAACGTCACCCAGTACGCGGGGATCGAGAGCACCCTGTCGCGAGCGGCGCTGTTCGACCACTACGCCGCGCAACTGCGGCAAGCGGGGTGGACCCTGCGCAACCGGGCCGACGCGGGAACGCTGACCAGCAGCCTGTGGACCCTGACCCAGGAGGGGAAGGAGCGGGTGGGCCTGCTGCTGATCGGCGAGTCGGCCCGGGGCCAGTACCGCGCCACCCTCGGCATCCAGGGGCTGGAATGACGGCCCCCGTGCGGCCCAGGAACGTGTCCTCTCCTCTGAAGGCGGGCAGAGCTTGAGCCGTGGAGGCCCGATCTCTCCCAGCTTTATGCTGGGCTTGCTGGCGGGCCTGATCCTGGCCGTACCGCTGCTGCTCGTCGGCGGCTATTTCTGGCAGGCCGGGCTGGACCTGGGCTCGCCGCCTTCGAGTCGCGAGTGGACCCGCCTGTGCGCCAAAGGCCACGAGGACATCTACTGCAAGGCGGCTTACCAGGTCGTGGAGCGTGAAGTTTCCGGCCCCGTCGTCCTGCTCTACCCCGGCGTCACAGGCGACCGCGACCTCACCGCGTCGCTGATCGTGTGGAAGGGGCGGTATCCCAACGTCAAAGAGCTCGACGCCCTGGTGCGCGCCAACCTCTTTGCGGCGTCCGAGCTCCGGACCGGTGAGATGCGCTCGCTGGACGGTCAGGTGCGCCGGGTGACCTGTGGCCTCCCAGACCAGCAGGCCGCCTGCCAGGTGGGCCACCTCCGGGTGATTCCCTCGACCGTCCCGCGCACGCCGGAAGACGGTGCGGTGTATCGCCTGATCAGTTCGTCGGGTGGGCCAGAGTTCCTGCTGCCCGCCGGCTCCTCCCGGTAGGAACAGCAGGGTGAGGGTGCCCTGTCAGACCAGATTCGCCACAGGGGGAGGGCCTACAAGCACCGCAAGCGTGGAGGTGCGCCTGCCGCGCTCCATACCGCTCGCCGTACGACAGGTGCCCTGGCTGGGTCCTGCAGATGGGATGGTGGATCGCCCGACCGCAGGGCTCATCTGAACGGCATTGCTGGCCCGCGGAAGTCGGAGGGAGCCAGACCGCCGTCAGATTCAGTGCCTACCATACAGACGTGCCGCTGCGTGCCCTCGCCCTGACCCTGACGCTCTGCCTGAGCACGGCTGGCCCCGCCCTCGCCCAGTCCACTCCGCCCGCCGCCCCGCGGGTGACCACCGCTTTCGGCACCCTGCCCTACGCCGACACCTATGACGTCAAGATCGGGCTGAAGGCCCCCACTTTCGCCGGGATCTACGTCAACGGCCCGCAGCTCATCATCCAGGTCACCGACGACCGCCCAGCATCCCGCGCAGCGGTGTTGAAGGCGTTGCTGGAGCACCGGGGACCGGACCTCAAGGCCCAGGGCATCGACACCGAGCACCCACGCTTCGAGGTGGTGCGCTACAGCGCCCTGCAACTCGCGCAGGCGAAATATGCGGCCCGCGGCATACGCGGCTGGAACTCGATCGGCGCAGGCAACAAGCAGAACCGGGTGACGGTCAGCCTGAGCCTCCCCGAATACCTGGAACCCGCCAAGGCCCACCTGACCGCCAGGGGCATCCCCCTCGGCATCGTGGTGTTCTCGGTGCCCAAACCGGAAGCCCTACCTCCCCACACCACCTGGAACGTGCCGCACCGTACGGCCCTCCAGATCCCCAGACGGGTGGCCCAGGGCGACCTCCTGCCCATCAGCTTCTGGTTCACGTTTACTGGCAAACAGCCGCTGGAGTTCAACGCCGGGCTGTGCAGCCAGCTGAGGTGGCAGGTCAAGGACGCGGGCGGAAAGGTGGTGCGCCCGGTGCCCGGCAATGTCGCCTGCGCCGAGGCGCTGTTCACCGCTCGGCTCAATCCAGGGCAGTCCCTCAACTTGACCCGCCCCGACCCGGCTGGTCCCGGCGTGTACTGGGACCTGCGTGACCCCTTGGGGAACGCGCTCCCACCCGGCAAGTACACCCTGCAAGCCGCTTTCGGACAGGGCGACCAGGTGCTGCGCCCAGCGGATGTGGGCTTCACCATCCTCCCGGCGGCCCCGGACGGCGGCGTCGAGCAGGTGGTCAAAGCGTTCTGGTTCGGGAATTATCTGGGAGCCCCAGAGCGCACGCCCCGCTTCCTGACCCGGAACGGGGTGCAACTCCTCGAACTCGCAGTGCCGGATCTGCGGGCCCAGCGGGCCATCGAGCGGGAGGCCCGCGAGAAGGGTCTTTCGCTCGCCCGCGTCCGCTTCATCCGCTTGCCGCAACCCCAGGTCCCGCCGGTGGGACGGGCGCCGCAGGCCACCTTGCGGGTGTCGGATCTGGTCGGGGGGGAGCAGCGCCAGAGCCACTTCGACCTCAAGTTGAACCGGGAGGCGGCCACCCGGCTGATTCCGGTGGCGCAGAGCTGCGAGTTCATCACGGCCGTCCTGAACCCGGCGGGCGAGCTGGTGGACTGGAGCCGTCAGACGCGCTTCACCCGGATGCGGGGCGGGGAGGAAGCCTGCCCGCGCGGCGACACTCTGCACCTGGGGCTGAACGGCTTCTGGAACGGCCGCCTGACCGATGGACAGCTTGCCCCCGCCGGGCGGTATCAGGTGCGGGCGGGGCTGCGGGTGACCCGCCGGGATGGCCGCGTGGAATGGCTGAGCGCCCCCGCCGCCTGGCTGGAGGTCCGGTGAGGTCCAGGCGCTGGACGCAGCCAGAATGCCGCACCTCCGGTCGGCGCAGGGGCCACCTCCTGCTGCTGATGGCCCTGCTCGCGGGACCCGGCGCGGAGGCCATCCGGGTGCAGGCGCAGGGCAGTGTTCCCGGTGGCCCGGCCGCATTGGTGGCGGTCAGCGGGGACGGGCAGGCGGTGGCCGCCGCGTCTGCCGACCGACTTGGCCTGTTCCGTCCCGGCGGGCAGCGCCTTGCCCTGCTGTCTCCCACGGGCCGCACGCTCACGGGCGTGGTTTCCTCGGGCGCCGACTTTCTCGCGCTGGATCAGGGAGGAACCCTGGTCCGGGTGCGCGCTACAGGCGTCACGGTGCTGGCCCGCGACCTCTGCGGGAAAACCGACGGGCGGCCTGCACCGCCATCCCTCGCCGCCAGTGGCCAGACCCTGGCCGTGCGCTGCGGGGACGAAGTCCTGGTCGGTCAGCCGGGCCGGTGGCGCAGGCTGACGTTACCCTCCCCGGTCACCTTCCCCTCGTCCTCTGCCGTGGCGCTGAGCCGGGATGGGCGGCAACTCGCGGCCCTGCAGGGCGAGCGGGTGCTGCGCTACGCCCTGCCGTCGCTGGAGCCGCTGCCCACGCTGACGCGCCTCGCAGGCGAGGACACCACCTTCATGGACAACCCCCTGACTCCGGCGGCCGCGAGCGCGCTCGCCTTCGATCCGGCAGGCAAGCGCCTGGCCGTGGGCTGGGGAATGAGCTTCCCCAAGGCGTACAACCAGTCGGTCACGGTCTACAACCTGAAGACCGGACAGGGCCGCTCGCTGCCCACCTACGCCGACGGAACGGAAAAGCTCGCCTTCAGCGCCGACGGCCGCTTCCTGCTGGCGAACGGCACCAGCAGCCCGCGCGTCTGGGACCTCTCCATCTGGAAGCGGCTGCCCCCACCGCAGCGGCTGAACACGTTCATCGGCGTGCGGGACGTGGCCTGGCTCGGCCGGAACCTGATCAGCGCCAGCAGTCTGGGGGCGCTGGCCCTGACCCCGGCGGGGAAGGAGGTGGCCGCGTACCCTCTGCCCCAGGTGCGCCTGACCGTGGCGGCCTACAGCCCGGACGGACGGCTGATGGCCGTCTCGGGGGAAGACGGCCCGGTCTCCCTGGTGGAGGCGGGCACGGGCCGGGTGCGCTGGAGCGCCGCCGCGCAATCCTGGCGGGTCACGAGCTTGCGCTTTAACCGCGCGGGAACACTGCTGGTGAGTGGCAGCCCGCTGCGCTTCTGGGACACGCGAAGCGGCCAGGCGGTCGGGCCGACGGTGACCGGCGTCAACCACGTGGCGGGGTTCACCCTGGGGGACCGCGAACTCGTCCTGGGCGGCCGGGTGGTCCCGCTGGACCGGGTCCTGGCCCGTACCGGGGAGGTCTTCCTGGGCAACCTGCCGGGGCGCGCCTACCGCCACTCCGGCAGTGAGGCGGCCGACGTCACACCGACGGGCAGGGCAGTGTGCGAGCGCACGCCGGTTTTTGTTGCCCGTAGTGCGGGCGTCCGGGCCTCTCTCTGGAGCCTCAGCGCCTTAGAAGGGGTACGGTTCGGGCTGACCCTGCGGGAGAACGTCCGCCTGGCGGCCACCACCGCCGACTGCCGGACGCTGGTCGTGGCGATCCAGACGGTCACCGGGGCAGGGCAGACCTATGCCGTTCGCCCCCATGCCGTCAAGATCTACGACTCCCGCACCGGAAAGACGCTGCGCAGCTGGCCGACAGCGGGGCGGGTGCGCGCCCTGGCGCTCTCGCCGGACGGGCGGCAGGTGGCCTACCTCGAAGAGGGCCGCGCGGCGCTGGTGATCGGAACTGTGGCCACCGGAAAGCAGACCGTCTGGCCTGTGCCGCCCGTCACGCTGGAACTGGAGGACGTGGCCCTCATCTTCCGCCCGGACAGCCGGGCGCTGCTGCTGGGCGTCGGCACCTCCCCTGGCGCGAGCTTCACCGTGCTGGGTCTGCCGTGAAGGGGTCCATTCTGGCCTGCGCCGTCCTGACGTGGCCGTATGTTCTGGCGGTCTCAGTGCAGGTTCCAGACACCTATCGGTCGCGCCTCACCCTCGACCGTCCATACCTGCTGATGAACCAGACGGTGCCGCTGGCTGCATTCTGCGCGGTGCTGGCCCTCGGCTTCGGGGTCGCAGCGGTGCGGCGCCGTCGACGGGGCCTCTGGGGCTGGAGTGCAGGCTTCGGTGCCTTGGCCCTGCTGCTGGCCGCCGTGTCGGTGCTGCTGGCCCTGACCATCCCCTGAAGCACCCTCGTCTGGAGGGGTCTGTCCTCACCGAGCGTCAGGCCTCCTCCGGCACCCTGGACCCATGCGCCTGTTTCCCGCCGCCCTGCTGCTGGGTGCCCTGCTGGTCCCCGGTGCCCAGGCCCGTGACCTGACCCCCGCCGAGCGCCGCACCGTCGCCTCCCAGGTGCTGACCTGGCCCGCGAGTGCCGCCCTGCCAGAGTTGCCCCACCTGGCCCGGGCCGAACTCGGTCCGCACGACGTTTGGCTGGCCGCGCTGCGCCCGCTGCCGTCCCAGGCCCGCCGGGACGCGGTGATGCTGAGCATGCCTGCCCTGGCCCGGCAGGGCGCGGTGGAGGTCGCGCACCGTGCCCTGACCCTGGTGGACAGCGGTGACCGGGTGCGGGTCTGGGCCATCTCGGCCCTGCCGTTCTTGCAGGCGAGGGGCAGCGGCGTGGCAGTTCAGGTGCTGGGCACGCTGGGGACACCGGTGGAACGCGTGCAGGCCCTCGCCATCCTGACCCAGGTGGCGATGAGTTCCCCAGCGCCGAAAACGGAGGTGCGCGCCGTGGCGGACGCGACCTGGGCAGCCTACGGTCGCCTGACCCCCGAGGAGCGGGCACGGCTCGTTCCCCTCATCGCTCCCACCGTCGCCGTCACGGGGACTCTGGGCCGGGCACAGCAACTGATCCCCAGCCTGAAGGACCGCCAGAATCAGGGGCGCTGGCTGGCGGTGATGGAAGCCTTCTCTCAGGCGGGCTTTCCACAGGCAGCGCGTCAGGCGCTGGATCAGCTTCCGCTGGAAGGAGCAGAGGATTTTGTCCGCATCCGCAGCGCCCTCTTGCTGCTCAAGCTGGGAGACGCTAGGCGGGCGTTTCAGGTGGCGATCTCCGCACCACTCCCCTGGACCATGCGTGGGCACCTCGCCCGTGAACTGGCGACGGCCGGACACGCCGCCGAGGCCGCCCGACTGGCCCGGACCATCTCGCCCGTCTCCCTCCGCGTCCAGAGCCTGGCGGAACTCGGCGGGATTCTGGCGGGTCAGGGCCAGACCGACGTGGCCCGGCGGCTGGTCGAGGAGGCGCGGGTGGCCCTGGAGGGCAGCGGCGCCCCTGACAGCACCTCTGCCGTGGTCCGGGCTCTGGCGCGGCTGGGGCAGATATCCGCCGCCGACGCCCTGATCCAGGGCTGGAGGGGACGCGACCCGCAGGGACCGGACCGCCTGCGAGGAGCGCTGGTGCAGGGCCTGGCCGAACGGGGAGACCTCGGGGAGGCCATCCGGCGCGCGCAGGCCTCGCCCTCGCTGCCGACCGTCTACGCCCTGGTGAATGGCGCCGAGATGCGGGCGAAGAAAGGGAGACAGGAACAGGCCGGCCTGCTGCTGATGGCCGCCCTGGAACTCTCGGCCAAGGTCCCGGACGAGGCGAGAAGGAGCGTGCTGGCGACACTGGCACGGGTCTCACCCTCGACGCTGGACACGCTGGCCACCCACACGTCGCTGCCGGGGGACACCTGGGTAGAGGTCGTCGAGATCCGGGCGAGAAAGGGGGATGTGGCCTGGGCAAGGGAGGCCCTTTCCCGACTGCCCGCTGAAAAGCACTCACTGGGAGCGTTCACGCTGGCCAGGGGACTGGTCGAGGGGGGGCACGCCGATCAGGCCCTGCCCCTGTTGCGAGATCCAGCCCTGCGAGCCGCGGTCGCCCGGATGCTGCTGGGCGAGGACGTGCCGGCGAGGTAAAAGGGGAATTCAGGAACCTCTGCCCGCAGACCGCCACAAGCCTGCCCCGGCAGTGGCCAGTACGCCCATGACCGCCCAGATCGCGGGATTGGGCCAGGTGGAGTCCTGTCGGTCCTGACAGCCCGGCACCGTGTTGCTCTCCACCCAACGTCCACAGCGCCACAGGCGCAGCATGGAGGGCCAAGCAGTGGTCCTGCTCACAGGCTGCTCCAGCCCCACCGTAGGGGCAGCAACATGCGGTCGTGCTACCAGGTGGCCAGCAGACTTCGGGTCATGCGACCACGCTAGGTCACGGACCTGACGACGGCATCGGTCAAAGGTGGGTCGTGGTTCACGAGCCTATTTCGCGTCCAGGGCGGCCAGCACCCACAGCGCCTCACGTCCGACCGAGCCGGTGCACTGGGTCTGGCCTCTGCACCCGGGGTCACGGTTGGGGTTGTCTGGCAGGCTGGGTCGCTGGGCGCCCGTCACGTCCAGCGACTGAACATTCGCTCCCCAGCCCGGGGGGAAGCCGCTCAGGAGGGTCATCTCGTTCAGCCCGCTGCCGTGCGTGGACAGGGTGTAACGAAGGCGCCCGGCTTCCCTGGTCTTGCGCACGGAAAGCGGCCCCCGGTAGGGCGAACGCAGGTGCACGCCCCAGTCGTTGTTCGCCTGCATCCAGGGGGTGGCCAGCATGTCCACGTTCGGAAGGGTGCCCACGACGGCCACGTGAGCCACGTTGTCGTAGGTGAGGGTGTAGCCCCCGTTTTCGGCCACCAGCGCTCGCAGCGGAACGAAGCCGTCTTGCAGGGGAATCAGGCGGCTCCCGACCCGCGCACTGCGTCCCTGGACCCGGCAGGTGAGGCCCAGCAGGTTGCAGGCGGGCTTCAGCGGGACCAGCACTCGGCCCGCCTGGACACGGGGCAGGCCGCCCTGCGCGTCAATCCAGTGCAGCGAACCGAAGCGCACCGCGACGTGGGCCGCCGTGGCCGTGCTCGTCAGGGTGGCGGCAAGCAAGGCGAGTAGGAAAGACTTCTTCCAGGGCATGGCGACAGGCTACGGGGTGAAGCTGACCGGGAGCGGGAGACCTGGAGGCCTGTTCCTTTCCCGGGGTGGATGGAGCCACAGGCGGAGGGTGGCCTGCCCGGTGCTGCCCCAGCGCGTGCCCTGCTTCTGCACGGTCAGATCGAGCACCGAGAGACTCGGCCGGGCGTCCCCCGCCGCCGTGACCTTCAGCGTGAGCTGACCGCCCTGGAAAAAGGGGCGGCGGGCGTGGACCATCAGGTCCGGGTCCCGGTAGAAGACGGTCTCGTGGCCCAGTCCCTGGGGGCGGGCGAACAGCTCCCCGATGGAACGGTTCAGCCAGCGGCGGCTGACCTGCACCACCTTCACGGGCGTGTCGGCAGGAACGCCATTGAGGTCGAACACCAGGGTGACCTCCCGGGTCTCGCCGGGGCGGAGGTTGAGGGCCGTCGAGTAGTCCTGCTGCCAGGGTTGCCGTTCGGCGTTCCGGAGGTAGACCAGGGGGTCCAGGCAGAAGGGCGTGTGCGTGCACATCCCCTGGACGCCGTTCCCCTTGGGGGAAGTCAGCCAGGCCCCGAAGGCGATCAGCGCCAGGGCCAGAACCACGCGCCGCATCCACCGCCTCCGGTCCTTCATGCCCGCCCCCAGCCATGGCGTCCCCTGGGCGTCACGGTTCCTCCCGGTCGCTGCGGTCCCACAGCCGAGCCGCGCCCCAGCCCACCAGGCCCCCGGTTAGCGCCAGCGCCGCCGCCACCCAGTACAGCTGGGGCAGATGCACACCCGAGATCTCATCCATTGAGACGAAGACCGCGACGGCCAGGGCCAGCCCGAACAGGCCCACGGCCCCCAGGGTCACCAGGATGGCCAGCAGCCGGGGCCACTTCACCACGCCCTAGTGTCCTCTGGCCTTGCGACAGTCGATCCGGGCCGAGCCGGTGCGGTACCGGGCGGTGGCCTTCCGGGTCGGGTCCGCTTTCAGGGTCGCGGTGATGACGGTCGTCTGGAGGGTCTTGAGGCACTTCGTCCGCAGGACCCCGAACCGGTCGATGGAGGCGACCTCCGGGCGGCTGGAGTGCCAGGTCACGGCGCGGCGGACACTCGCCGGGGCATCCAGAAAGACCCGGTAGGCCGTCCAGGCGGGCCAGGAGCCACTCACGTCGCCCCGGGTGGAGCGGATCTGGAAGTCGCGGATCAGCGGGGCGTCGGGCCGGGGCCTCAAGGTCAGGGTCAGGTGGGGCGGGTTCACCGGGCCGCAGCTTCCCTCTTGCACCCGCACGCCCCGCACGGTGGTGGGCTGATACCAGCGCTTGGACGCGGTGATGGTGTAGCGCCCATCTTCACCCTTCTGAAAAGTGACCTTGAGCGTATCGCCAGTAGAGCGGTAAGGATCAAATCCAGCAGCGGCCGTGCCCAGGACCAGGCCGCGCTCGTTCTTGACGGTGACGGAAACCGGGGAGATAAGGATGTCGGCGCACAAGGGCCGAGGAGACGCCGCATGCGGGCTGACCGCCAGAGCCAGGGTCCACAAGGTGGGGAACATGCCCTCAGGCTACGTCCGGTGTCTGACGCCAGGCTGTGCGCGAGGAGGTGAGAGATCCACGGAGGCTCGTGGCCCAACGCCGTCGCCCCGGCACTGCGCGGCACAGGCAGACCTGCGAACACTTGCCCACGGAAACTGAAAGGGACGCACGGGGAGGGAACGGCGCGGCAGAGGGTGCCCCTGGAACTGAACGGCCTGGACCGCGACTTCGCGTTCGTGGGAGAACTGCGCCGCTGAACGGCCAGCGCAGAGGCCAGACATGAGCCGTACGCCTAGGCCGGAACGGACCTCGCGTTCACGCCCCCTCTCACGGCCCGTCAGCCTGCCGCCCCTAGGCTGGGGGTCCATGACGACGCCTCGTTCGGTGCCCCGCCGCTGGCGGCTGGCCGCTGCCCTGACCTGCGCCGTGCTGACCGGCGCAGCCCCCGCCCTCCAACTCTCTCCCGGCGGGACGGCCCGCATCGACGGCCACGCGGCGGGCACCTTCGACACCCTGAATTCCCCGGCGGGCTTCGCGGGCGGCCTGGCCTGGGGACCGGACGGCACCGCCTACACCCTGGACGGGACGCGGCTCCTCTACCGCTGGAACGCGCAGACCGGGAGGCCGCTGTCGCGCCAGGTGTTGACACTTCCATCCAGCCTGCCGGACGCGAAGGCCGACTACGGGCCGAGGTTGCTTCTGGACGGCTACCGCGCGGACGGCGGTGCCTTGACCGGGCCGTTCATCCGGGTCCGGGGCTACAAAAAGGCGACGCCCTATCAGACCGCCTACACCCTGCGAGCGGACGGCCGGGCCGTGCTAGGGGACATCTGTGCTCCCTCGCAACAGCACCTGGTCGGCTGCGCGGATGGGTACGGCGTGACGGTCCTCTCCCCTCAGCAGGGACGGGCGACCTTGCGCCTGTCGGGCCGGGAGGGGCCGGTGAGTGACATCACCCTCCCCGCCGGACAGGTGCTGGACGTGGAACCCTCGCCCGACGGCACGCGGGTGGCGGCCCTGCGCAGCGTGGAGAAGCGTGACTACGACCCGAATGCGGCCCTGTATCTCGACGTGGCGACGCGGGACGGCAAGGTCCTGTCGCGGCAGGTCCTCGGCAGCTTCGGGGTCAGGCGTGACGGCGAGCCCCAGGTGCGCTGGGTGGATGCGGGGCGGCTGCTGACCGCGACGCCTCAGGCGACCTCCCGCGTGTACAGCGCCAGCGGGCATCAGGTCAGCCTATGGAGCCTGAGCGGTCAGGGGCCTCGATGGACGGTGGGGGCGGGTGAACTGCGCGACGCCGTGCCCTCGCCGGACGGCACGCTGTTCCTGACCGTCCGGAACGGCAGCGTGCCCGAGGTCCGCCGCGTATCGGACGGCGCGTTCGTGCGTCCCCTGGGCACGCCAGTCACGGCGTCGGTGCCCTTGCCCGGCGGGAGCGCCCTGGTGGCGCTGGACACCGGCGACGGCCAGGGCGAACTGCGGGTGGTGCGTCCGGGGGGTCAGGGTCGGCGCCTGGGTGGGCCGGGACTGGAGGGCGTGACCCGATTGGTGGTGAGTCCAGACGGGCAATTCATCGCCGCCGCCCGCTCCGAAAGTGTGGCGGTCCTCGACCGCGCCGGGCGGACCCTGCACACCTTCGCGCTGCCGGAGAACGTCTACCGAACGGAGTTGAGCTTCTCCGGGCCAAGGACGCTGTTCGCGCGGCTGGAGAATGGGGGCGACGACTGGCAGGGCCGCACCTGGGACGCGGTGACCGGACGGCTGCTGGGTCAGGAGGCCAATGCCCGCCCAGTGGGGACGATCCAACTGCGGACGGAGGTCCGGCAGCGGCCGGGTGGGGGCTCCCAGTCGCGGCTGAGTGCTACCGACCAGAGGGACCGGGTCCTGTGGCAGGAGGCATGGCGCAGCACTTCTCGCCCGTATCTCCTGCCGAGTCCGGACGGCCGGGCGGTGGTGCGGGGAGTGGCCCGGCGCAGCAAAGTGCAACTCGAACAGGCCGACCTGTACCTCTATCGCCTCGACCCCCGCACGGGCCAGGCGGACCCTGGCCTGACCCTGCGGACCGGCGACCCGGAGGAGGCGTACCGGGGGCTGAGGCTGCTGGACTACGCCCGGGACCGCCGTCATGTGCTGCTGTATGAGGCGTCCGGGGACGGATGCGGCGCGGCCTTCTACGGCCTGCGTGTGGCTGACTTGGAGACACGGCGGGAGGTGAAGTTGCCCTCCGCACTGACCACAGGCCTGACGCGCCTGACCGGGTGCGGGTATCCGACGCCCTGGCCCACCGCTGCCTTCACGCCCGAGGGGACGGGACTGCTGGTGCGCGACGGCAATGCGCTGAACTGGTGGCGGCTCCAGTGAGAAACGGGGCCAGGTGGGTCTGTCTCTGGCCCTGACGACAGTGAAAAGGAGCGTGCCCGGCGGTCTTAGGCCCCGTCATGTCCGCAGCACGTCTGGGCTCGGCGGCTGTCGGGTGGCCACAGCGACCTGCCGCGCCGGATCCCACAGCAGATAAACCTGACTGGTGCGGCCCACGTTGCGCACGGCCCAGGGCTGAAGGAACACCACGCAGGTCTGCCCGGGTTCCGGGGCGCGGACGCTCTCGTAGACGATGCCTGCCCGGTTCTCGGCACGCACCTCCTCACCCAGCGGCTGCGAATAGGCGTAGGAATCCGGGTCGATGGCCAGGTGCCCGAGATAGTCCGGATCCTGCATCGCGTCGTAGAAGGTGTCCTGGGCGTCGCACTCGTAGACGGTGTACTCCGTCACATGGGGCGTGTCCGTCAGCCCCTCGTCGATGGCCCTCGCCTTGAAGTGGTGGGCCACCTCGTGGACGCAGGTCACCAGCCTGTCGGCGGCGTACCACGCGCCGTGCCCCGGTACCGGCACGTTGAAGCGGTTGTTGCCCGCATGTTCGAAGGCAGCCAGAACCATCTGCTCGTACGGCTGATAAGTGACGCCCTGCCCGCTGGTCACCCGGCCGTTGGTGAGGTTGTCCAGGTCGAGCAGGATGTCGAACTCGTCCCGGTCCTGGGCAATGGCGCCGAGGACCGACGGGCGGGGCGTCTGGGCCTCGTAGCGGGAGGGAATCAGCCGGGAGGTCAGGGCCTGGTGTGCCCGGAGCGGTGGAGGCTCCCTCAAAGGTCCACCACCGTCTCGAAACTCGAGGCGGCCTTGCGGGCCTCGGGCGTGACCGAGAACATCCCGCTGCGGTCGGCATCCAGTAGTCGGCGCACCTCGTACATCGCGGGGATGCCGCCCCGGCTCATGTACTCCAGGGGGGTCTGCCCGGCAAAGGGGTGCCGCCGGTTGGCCCGCCTGAGCCAGCCGTCGGCCGCAGCGTCGTCGTACAGGATGTGCAGCGCCTTGTAGATGCCGACAACCAGACTCAGCCGGGTAAGCTGGTCCTGGGTCAGCTCGGGGCCGTTCCCCGCACCCGCACGCTGCAAGCTCCGGGCACTGAGGCCGAGCAGCCAGGCCTGCTGCTCGCGGTTCAGGCCCATTTGTTCCAGCATGCGGATGCCAGCGGGCAGCCCCCTGGAGAGGCGCTGAATGACCGCCGGGTCGGTGGTGTCCGGAACCTGCTGGTTGAGCAGCGGTTCCCTGATGGCGCGGGTGGCCCGAGACATGCACAGCTCCTTTCGAATCCAGCCGGACTCGTGTCGGAAGAATACGCGACTGTAGTCCGACACATGTCCTGTTCAACCTGTGGGAGCACGCGCCTACAGATCAGGTCCCACCCACGAGGCGCTTTTGTGGTGCGGGGGGCAGGAAAGCGTCTACTTGGCCGCACCCTGCCCGGTCCAGTGGCCCCACGCGGCACCCGGCGCTCCGGGGGGCGGCCTCCCTGCGTGGGCCACGCCAGCGGCGGCCTCGGAGGCTGGTCTCTCCAGGGTGACGGATGGAACCGTGCGGCGCAACATGCCGGACGGCTCAGGTTGGGGCCAGGTGAACGTGCAGCAGGACGTTTTCGGCCGGGTACGGCTGGGGTCAGCTTCGCCCCTTAGCCTGTGGCATGGCCCGATCCCTGCTGCTGGCGTCCCTCCTGCTGGCCGTGTCCACGGCGGCTGTCGCCCAGACCACGCCCCTGACCCTTCAGCTACGGACCACCGTGCAGACACCCAGCCTGGGCACCGGACCACTGGCCCTGAGCCCGGATGGCCGGACGGTGGCGGTGCTGCGGCTCGACCGGATCCGGGGAAGCCGCGCCACCCTGGTCCTGAGTGACGCCCGGACTGGCCAGGAACTTCGCCGGATCGCCACCACGAACACATACGACGGGGCGCTGGTCTTCAGTCCCGACGGACAGACCCTCGTCAACGTCGGTTCAGACGTTCAGGCCTATGACGTGGCGACGGGCCGGGTCCGCTGGAGCCACAGTTCCAGCGACGCGGTTCCCAGCAGCCCCGCGGTCGTCTTCAGCCCCGATGGGACGGCAGTGTACTACTCGCACCTCGACATGGTCGGCAACCGGCACCTCATCCGCAGTGATGCACGGACAGGGAAGGGCACCTGGGACGCTTTCCGCATCACCTCGGTGGCGGAACAGCCGTCCCGCGAGCAGAGCTTCTACGGCCGTGTCCTGTCCCTGGCCGTTCACCCGGCGGCTGTAGTCCTGGCCTCCGGGTCCTTCGGCGGGGGCATCGTGGTGTGGAACGCAGCGACGGGTCAGAGGACTGGCACCCTCAAGGATCAGCCTTCTGCTGCGCGGGCCACCCAGGCGGGCCGTGCGGGCCAGACCGCGCACGGCGGGCGGGTGACGGCGCTGACCTTCGCTCCGGACGGCACCCTGATCTCCGGGGCGAACGACGGCACGGTGAAGCGCTGGGACCTGGCGACCGGCCGAAAGCTGGGGGAGGCCCGGCTGCCCGACGGCGTGCAGGCCCTGACGCTGCGGCCCGGTGGGCAGGGCGTGCTGGTCGCCTCCGGGCGGAACGTCGTCCAGCTCGGCCTGCCGGACCTGAGACGGGAACGGGTGCTCGTGGGACACGCGGAGCAGGTGGGGTCCCTCGCTCCCGCCGGGGACGCGCTCTGGACCTCCAGCGCCGACAGCACCGTCAAGCGCTGGAATCTCAGGAGCGGTTTGGACGAGGCGACCTACGGCACGGTGAAGACCGCCGCCGTCAGCCCGGATGGACGGACCCTCGCCCTGAACCTGGGGGACGCCACGGTGCGCCTGACCGATACGCGGGGGAACACCCTGAGAACCCTGCGCGGCTTCCTGCCACCTGCCTCGCCGCGCTACGAGTTCATCGGCGGTCGCTCGCTGGCTTTCAGTCCGAACGGGAAGGGGCTGGCAGGCGGGCTCTTCACGATGAGCGGCGTCATCATCGAGAAGTACGCCGCTGGGAGTGCGGCTTACCTGTGGGACGTCAGCACGGGGCGGCGGGAGCGAACCTTCCCGAATTTTCCGGCCCAGGAACTGACCTGGTCCCCCGACGGAGGCTTCCTGGCCGGGGTCAACCATGTGCCGGGCAACCTGGACACCTTCGAGGTCCGGGACGTGAACACCGGGACGAGCGTGGGCCGGGGAGTGCCCTCCTATTCGGGGCAGGAACAGGAACGCGGCGGCGTGCTGGCCGTCTCCGTCCCCACGGTGCAGTGGGTGAACGGTCAGGCCTGGGTGCTGGGCATGCAGTACCCGCGGTTCGAGCCCGGTAAGCCGCTGTCGTCCCAGTGGCCAGCGGGCATCTGGCGAGCACGCACCGGCGTGAAGGTGCAATCGCTGGGAAACCTCGGCATCTCGGTGCCGCGGCTCCTGGCCAATCCTGCCGGGACACGCGTGGCCGTGTCGGGGGGCAATGGGCTGTGGCTGCTGGACGCCCGCACCGGGAAGGCCCTGCGGTCGTACCCACAGGCGTCTTACCGGGACCAGCCCGCGTCCTGGCAGGAGCCGCGCCGCCTGCTGTGGAGCCCGGATGGTCGGTTACTCGCCCTGAACCGGGGTGAACAGGGGCTCAGCCTGCATGACGGCGGCAGCGGGCAGCCACTGGGCCGCCTGCCCGTCCGGGCCGAGCCGTTGGGCTTCAGCGAAGGGGGTCGGGCACTCGTGACCCTGAACCAAGAGGGCGTACAGGTCTGGGAGCTTCAGCCGGGGAAGTGAGGTGATCGGCGCCCCTCCACCTGGCACGATGTTTAGCCGTTGGGATCCCCCTCCCACGTGAAGGCCGGACGCCGCAGCCCCGACGTCGCCTCATGCGCCGTCAGGCTGGCTGCCAAAAGCTGAGGTATGTCCTGGCCCCGACTCCTGCTGCTCTCGGCTCTGCTGTCCGGCTCCGCGCTCGGTCAGGTGACGCCGCCTCCCGGGCCCCCCGCCCGCTCCCAGCCTGCCCTGCGTCTGAACATCGACGAGCTGAACGCGGAGGTCGCCCGCCGAGCCCCGGCCTACGGGGGCTTCTTCGTGCGGGATGGCCTGCTCTCCGTCTACGCCACTTCCACTGACCCTGCCCAGCGTCAGGCGGCCGTGCGCGAGCTGTTCGCGGTTCAGGGCGAGGAACTCAGGCGACGGGGCTTCTCTCCGGAGACGGTCGTCTTCGTGCCTGGCCAGTTCAACGCCGAACAGCTCCTGGAAGCGAAGGTGGCCGCCCGGGGCATCGACGGTTGGCAGAGCATCGACATCGACGAGACCCGCAACCGCGTGGTCGTCGAGTTGCTGCTGCCCGGCATGGAGGAGCGTGCCCGGGCGTACCTGGCCGAACAGGGCCTCCCCCCGGGCATCGTCGTGATCGCGCCGGTTCCGGCAGGCAAGTTGCCGGAAGGCCCTGCGTTCCGTGCGCTTCACCAGGCCCGGCTGGAGGTCCCCACTCGCGTGCACCAGGGAGACACCCTCCCCATCGAGCTGAAGGTCACCAATCCCAGCGAGGAGCCGCTGCTGCTGGACCACGGCGCCTGTGCCCTGGAGGTGGAGATTCGGGATGCGGCTACCGGCGAGGTCGTGCTGCCGGTGCCGGGAGCGCAGAACTGCCTCTCGGTGCTGTACCACACACCGGTCCCCGCCCGCAGCACGGTGACAGTGGGGCGCCGGGAATGGAACCTGCAACTCCCCACCGGGGCGCTGGTGCCGCCGGGTCGGTACCTGATCCGCGCGACCTTCGAGGTGGGGGTCCCCGACGCGGAGGTCATCCGCCCCCCGGACCAGACGTTCGAGGTGGTGGCGAGGAACCCGGCCACTGGCACCGCGCAGGTGCGGGCCGTGCTGCGTGACGGCGCGTCTGGCATCGAGTTCCGGACGCGCCTGGGCGAGGAAGGGGGACGGCAGGTCGTGTTCGTCTTCGTGCCGGATCGCCGGGCACAGGCAGGGGTGGAACGCCTGCTCCGGGAGCGCAGGCTCCCCCTGGACCGGGTGCGCTTCCGAATCCTGCCTCTCACCCGGGTGCCTGGCCAGGGGCAGGGACAGGCCCAGTTGAAGTTGGAGGCGCCCGGGGGAAGCCAGTATGGCTTTGAGCTCTCCGCGGACGTGACGCCTTGGCGGGCTCAGGGAGCCTGGCGCTGTGAGCCCGTGGTCAACGTGGTCGACCCCCGCAGCGGGGACGTGGTGGGAGGCTCACCCGGCTTCTGGGGGCGTCAGGGGTGGTCCCCGTGTTCGGAAGATCGCCAGCCCTTGCCCTTCCCGTGGCGCGGCGGATGGAATGGGCGCCGGAGTGACGGCACACCGCTGCCTGCGGGCACCTATGAGGTGCACGCGGGCCTGAAGGTGACCCTGAAGACGGGCCGGGTCGTGTGGCTGCTGGCCCCGGTTCACGAGCTGACGGTCCCGTGAGGCGCCTTCTGCTGTGGGCCGGAGTCCCCCTCTCCCTGGCCTCCGCCGCCCCCTCCGATGTGTTGTACACCAAGCGTCTGGACTTCCTGACGCATACCGAAACCCGCCGGGAGCTCGATCTGGGGAAAGGCCTGCGCGTCGGGGTCGAGAGCGCACCGGGAGAGTACGTGTACGAGCCGCGCGTGAGCTTTCTCTTCCAGAAGCTGCGCCCGGTTCTGCCCGCACCCTTCGCAAAGAGCTACATCCTGAACGAGGTGCCCTTCCGGGTGATTGGTCATTACCGCATCTACGCTCAGCGGCTCCTCACGCCCAGCGTCTTGACCCTGATCCTTCCGCTGGAGAACACTCGCCCAGGCGACCTGCACTTCGTCTACCTCTGGGACGGCCAGCAGTACCTCAACTGGGGACGGGCGGACGGGCGAGGGGCGTTCGTGGCCCTGGCGCAGTTCTCACCGTTGCTGAAGACCACAGACTTCGGCTACGGGGTCAGGATCGTGATCGCCGCCGTGAGCCGTCAAGCCCTGACGCCCGTGTGCCGGCGTCGGGGAGGCACGGTGGGCGTGGACGGCTGCAACGCCTCGGGCTTCCCGGGGTCGCCGTGAGGGAGAGGAAGCTTTTCCCAGGCCGAGGCCCACTCGTCCTCCCTGCGCTCAGGGTCACCCTTCGGTCGGATGCTCCTGTCGACCTCTCCCCGGGAGACTGAGCCGTGTCTCCCTCCGTTCTCGCGGTGCCTGCCCCGTGGCTCGCCCTCCTTGTGGGCCTCATGCAGGGCCTGCTGTTCTGGTGGCTCCAGCAGTGGGCTGAGGAGGCCCCGTTCCCCGCGCCCTGGTCCACCGTTCTGACGGTCCCCGTGGTGATGCTCCCCCTGGCCTTCTCCTTGCTGGGTGCCTTCCTGACCCGGGAGGCCCGGCTCACCTGGGGCACCCTGGGCGTGACCGCTCTGACCACCCTCGCCGTCCTCTCGCACCTCGCTGCTGTTCCGCGGCATGGTCACGAACGCCACCCTGCTGGTCGGGGGCACGCTGTTCATCAGCGTGATGGGCCTGCTGATCGCGCTGGTGTCGGCCCTCTTCGACGGCATCGGCCTGGACGCCGTCCCCCGCTCCCTGGGGGAGCCATGGGTCTTCCTGCCCCTGGCAGGAGCGGCCTTCGCCTTCAGCGTGACCTGGCTGCTCACCCGCCCCGAGTTACTGGAGGCTCCAGTGCGGGTCCTGCTGACCGTGCTGTCGTGGCTGCTGCCCCCCGCGGCCGTGCTCACTGGACTCTTCGTGCTGGCCCTGCCGGTCGCCGGCCTGCACAACGCCGAACGCCTATTCGAGGGCCTGCTCTCGTCGTCCACCTACCTCGCCCTGACCCTGGCCGTGCTGCTGCTCACCCAGGCGGCATATCAGGATGGAGAGGAACGCCCGGCCCTGCCCGACTGGGCGCGGCGGCTCGCGTCGGGGACACTGTTCCTGCTGCCCCTCTTTCCCCTGCTCGCGCTGTATGGCCTTTCCCGGCGGGACATAGAGTAGGGCCTGACGGAAGTGCGGGTCATCGGCCTCGCAGCTGTGGGAACGGCTTGGACCGCCCGGCGTTCGTTTCCCTGGCTCGACGGCCTGGGGCGGGTCAACATGGTCACGCTCGCCCTCGTGGCGACCGTCTCGTTGGCACCCAGTCTGCCGGGCGGAAGAGAGCGGCACCAGCTCCAGGACGGACAGAAGGGGAGACCGCATGGGGGCAGTCTGCACCGGCAGCGCGGGCCGCACCGTTCCTGGCGCCCTTTCAGCCGTTACTCGCTGGGCTGGTCCGGGTCGTCCTACCTGGAGGAAGCCGGGGGTCAGGACCGAGCAGCCTACCGCGCGTGCACCTCCTTACGGAGACGAACGACCGCAAGGCTGGCCGCGATCTCCAGAAGGTCAAGCTCCGTTCGAGGGGTCTGTACCCCCTCGGCTTCGGTTGGAGGCCCCTTCCTGGCGTTCCTGTGAGACAGTCAAAAAAAGATCGTCCCAGACGGCTTTTTTCGAAGTCGTTTTTTGTTTAAGGCGAAATATCTGCCAATATTTCGATCCAACCAGAAACAGTCATTTGTTGGAGCGGCGGCGTGGGAAGTGAACGTTCCTGCAATGGCTCACGACCTTCGGCATCGCGAGCCGTCCGGACCAGCGCGGCGTAGGCGGCCTACCAGCCGGCGAGGTCACCCTTAAGGTCATCGATCGGGAGGGCCGCGTACCCTTTGCGGGTGGTGTCCACGCTCTCGTGCCCAAGGTGCGCCGCCACCCGCCCGAAGTCCTTGACCTGCCCCAGCAGCCGCGTCCCCGCATACTTCCGCCCCGGGTGAAAGCCCCGGAACTTCACACCAGCAACCTGAAACGCCTTGCCCAGGTGATACCGGGCCGTCTCCGGATCCGCGAACCGGAACACCCGGTCGGGGCTGGTGGTGCGCAGCCCGTTGAGCTGCTCCGTGCCCCCGGGGCCGTACAGGACCCGGTAATCGCGCACCGCCCGCGCCAGCGACGTGCTCATCGCCACCACCCGGCTCTTGCGGCTCTTGCCAGACGTGACCAGGAGGCGCCGTGCCCCCTCGTCCAGTTCTTCCCACCTCAGCGCCAGGGCCTCGCTGATCCGCAGCCCCCCATGGGCCGTGAGCAGCAGCAGGAGCCGGGCCTGTACGTCGGCCACCTGCAGCACATCGTGGAGTTCGTCGTCGGTGTAGGGGGGGCGTTTGACGAGCCCCGGCGTGGGATCGCGGGGCACGCGGACATCCTGGAAGGGCGTGGCGTCGGTCGCCCCGGCCCAGCGCAGGGCCCGGTAGAGACAGCTGGCGGCCGCGACCCGTTGAGAGACGCCTGCGGGCGCCCGGCCCTCGGCCAGAAGAGCGTTGACGAAGTTTTGGCCTTCGTGACGCCCGGGGCGCAGCAGACTGACGGCCTGAGTCTCAGCCCACGCCAGGAATTGCCGCACGCCCCGCCCATAGGCCGCGACCGTGTGGGGGCTGGTCAGGACACCCGACGCGCCGGCGTGGCTGAGGTAAGCGGTGGTGAGGCTGACGAGAGCTGAGATGTCCCTGTCTGCAGCAGCCTTGACCGCCCGGCGCCGCAGCTCCTCGTCGTGGAGGCTGGTCCATTCCCGGGTGAGGGCGAGCAGGTCACCGCGGTAGAAGGCGAGCTCTCCCCCACCGGGTCTTGGCTGCTGTTCAGGCATAAGTAACATTATACCTGAAGAGCCTTCACTTAGAGAGCCAGTGACTGACCCTCCACCTGTTCGCAGTCCCAGGTGACCCCAAGTGATTCCCCGCCGCCTAGTGGAGGGAGCCAGCATCGGGAAGACGACGGCGACGCTCTTCGCTGTTGAGGGCAGAATGACCGGGCATCCGAGCACCCACCACACAGCCTGGGATCCATCACGAGTCGCCCTCTAACTTTTCTGGGGACCATTGCCAGAGTCAACCCGTGTCTCTGGTCTCTGCCGCAGCAGCTCTGCCGCGTCCAGCCCGAAGGCATCGGCGATTCGGCCGATGTTGTCGATGCCCAGATTGCGCTCGCCCCGCTCAATGCCTCCGATGTAGGTGAAGTGCAGCCCGCTCAGCTCCGCCAAGACCTCCTGGGTCAGTCCACGGGCTTTGCGAAGAGCACGAACATTCTGGGCGAAACGAAGACGCAGGGGATGCGGAGTCACCCCCCCACTCACCCGCAACTTCAGATCTGATTTCCATAGACGATGAGTATTATTTTGAGTAGGTTGTGGGTATGGCCTCCCCCGAGTTCCCCGGCACCCCACCCATTGAAGGCCCTCTCCCCTGGATCACCCTGCAATTGCTCGGCATCATCCACGACCTCGACCACCACCGTGGCTTCCGGGAGGACCCGTCCCCCCCACCCCATCTGGAAGAAGTCCTGCGGGCCTTGCGGGGGTATGGGGAGCAGCTGGCCGCAGGCCAGCCAGGTGGCCAGGGAACAGGCCTGACGAACAAAGAGGCCCGCCAGATCGCCGCCACACACGTGGTCCGTGTCACTGGACTCCAGCCCTACCTGGTCACCCCTGACCGGCTCCGAGCGGAGCTGGGAGACCTGATCGCGACCGCCACCTCAGCGCCGTCCCAGGCGCTGATCCAGCTCCACACCCTGACGTACCTGCTGTCGACCCTGACCAGTGAGCCCATGGAGCTCAAGGCGGACCTGAGCCGTGTTCGTCCCCTCTCGGTCGCCCAGCAGTTGGTCTACCGGGCTTACCGGGTGGCCCTGGTCGCCCGTTCGGAGCAGCAATCGTCGTACCGGGAGGTCGTGGCGGCGGCGCATGCGGACGTGGACTTGCCGTACCACCTGGAGGAACTCGCCGAAGGGCATGGGGGGGCACCAGGCCTACAACTTGGAAGTTCCAACCCATGGATGAGGCGGCCGACGTCGCAGAGGGAACGGGAGCAACTCATGACGGTGGTCGAGGCGATGTGTCGTGTGCCCCAGCCCACGGAGCGACAGCGGGGAGCGCTCGCATATGCGGCCGCGCAGCTGGTCAGACGGTGGCGGCACGAGCAGGACGTCGATGCGGTGATCGCCGCGGCCAACTTGCGCGTCCTGCTGGAGCGTCAGGGAATCCAGTGAGGAGGCTGACGCCATGATGGAACTCCCTTTCCCTCTTGAGCTCTACCCTGGAAGAAGGAGGCTGCTATGAAAGGTGTGGGCATTCATGTGATTCCGGATCATGGCATCGACCCCATTGCCATTAGCAACCAGGAGATCATCACCATCGAGGACATCCGCAGGGCAGCCTGGGCCGTCAACGGCACCGAGGCAGGCGTCCACTACTTCATGACCCATCGTCACGCCGTTTTCGGGGACAGGACCGTGGCCGAAGCGGTCGAGGCTGGTAAAGCACGGGTCGTCCTGGGAGCCATTCTCAACGCCGCAGGCATTTGAGTCCACACCATGGATATGACCTGCCAGATCTCCGGCAACCGACTGACCCTCCACCTGCCTGCCGATATGCGCGAGGCTCTTGGATTCCAGGACGGCTCCACTGTCACCGTCCACCTCGTTGATGGAGCCCTCGTGGTCTGGCCTCAGACATTGACTGAACGCACCTTGAACGAACTGCCAGCAGACGTGCCTCCCGAAGCTCCCGGTGGTGACCTCGGCCGGAACTGGGATGCGGAGGACGAGGTGCCCTCTCCTCCCGACCACGGTCTGCTGACGCAGATCACGGGTCTGGATTGGACACAACTTCAGGCTGTGGTACATCAGGGGGCAGACACACCACCGACAATCAGCCCGCAACCGATCGCCACGAACCTCGCGGCCCTGCGTGGCACGCCCTGCCGGACCGCTCCTCACCGGACGCCTGGGTGCATGTCATAGACCTCGAACACCTGGGACGCCTCCTGCTCCAGCAGGGCTACACGCTCCCCCCTTCAGACCCTTTTTGATCGCCTCTTCGCCGCACCGTTCACGCAGCCCAGGTCCGCGAACCCCACGCGGAAGGCCGCTTGGTAAGGCGGTCTTCCCCCCTTCCGGTGGTGTGCCGACGCTTGGGTGGCCTGCCTGAACCTGCCCTACCACCCAGCACGAAAGCACCTGCTTCTGGGGTGTTTCATCCACGCATCCCCCAGACACGGAACGCCAAAGAGGAGCCGGGAAGGACTGGCTTTTTCGGGGTCCCCCGCAAGGAGAACCCAGCACGGCACAGCGACTCGGCAACTCTCACCGCACACACGGCAGCCACCCATGACGGTCCTGCGAGATGCCTTGGCGTCCCTGGAAAGGACCTCGCCCGAAGCCATCATGTCCCCGAAGTTCAGGCGCCGTTGGCCCGTTCAGGGATGCTCCAGCCTGCTGCGGTGCGCAGGACCGAGCGAGTTCATGGACAGTCCTCGTGCCGCTCGACCAGGCATCACCACGCGGGGAAAACGGCGACCAATCACGCCTTCAGTAGTGGCGCAGACGTCTCGACCGTACCCCCTGTCTGGACTCTCCCGAGGTCACGTCAAGCCTCTGAACCCAAGT
Source organism: Deinococcus terrestris (assembly GCF_009377345.1). Classification (NCBI taxonomy): domain Bacteria; kingdom Thermotogati; phylum Deinococcota; class Deinococci; order Deinococcales; family Deinococcaceae; genus Deinococcus; species Deinococcus terrestris. Next base: position 41,026 of record NZ_WBSL01000012.1, read on the forward strand.
GCAATACACGCGAGTGCGGGTGCCCGGCATCACCCGGAACACCCGCACCCGTGCCCCCACTTACTCCAGTGGACTGAGGGCTTTGTCCAGCGTTTCCTGCAACCGATCCAGCTTGGACTGCACCTCAAGGTTGGAGGTCTCTTGCGCTTCCGCCCGCTTCGTCAGCTCCTCCAACTGCGATTCCAGGGTGCCCACATACGTCCGCAGATCGGTCAGTTGCTCAGTCATCGCCATCCAATCTGCTCGCGTGATCGACCAACCAGAAGGGCTTTCCTGGTCGCTTGCGAGTTGACGAAAGGCATCCGCGTAACTGATCCGACGTTCGTCGGCGAGTTGCATGCCCTGGAGAATCAGGTCGCGCTGCTGCTCCGTGAGACGCATCTCCAGGAAGTTACGGCGCTTGTAGTACTGCGCCTGGTCGCCCGTGATGAGGAGGTACTGCCGCACGATTTCCTGCATGTTGCGGCGGCTCTTGCCCGTCACTTCCATTAATACGTCGAGGGTCAGTGGCGGTAAATCCTGGGTCATGGTCGGGCTCCTTGGACGGACGAATTGAGCAGGAAGGTGACGTTGAGTGGTGGGATTCGGTGGTGGCGTGAGTGGGCAGATGTGGCGACGTTCAGATGCGGGGGAGTTGCAGTTTCTACCCTGAAGAGAGATTGACGACCTTCAGCATACTGCGTACCTTCGTCCGTTCGCAGGCATTGAGTGATCTTGTTACGATCTTACTTCGTCATGTCTAAAGCTTACTTCGTCAGTTATTCGATCTTGCCCCACGCTTCTCATCTGACTGCGTTCCCCTCACTACTGTTTCACTCAGCTTCTCATGTGCCGGGAGGTCGGGCGGCTCGACCCTCAAAAAGGGCGTTACATGGAATTACATAAACAAAACGTTCTACGTCATGTAACCCGCCCCCCAACGTCCCCTCCACCCCCGCCCAGCGCCCGCCAACCCCTTACATCGCCCCCAAATTCAGTTCTGGAATCCAAACCGCTTCAAAAGATAAACCAGATGCACTCATCTGCTCTCATCCACCCAACCCGGAATGCCCCTGGCCGCAAGCGGCAGCCCGCCCCGCATGAGCAAGCACTTCTTCCGCACCGAGATCGACGGTCAGAAGCCTCTCGTCGACGCCGGATGGGACCGCCCCCTCGGGCACCACTACCTCAACATCGAACGCGAAGACGCCTCCGAAGAAGACGCCCTCCTCTACTCCAGCCTCACTGACCGAGCCCTCTACAACCCCGAACGTGGCCGCCTGATGGCCGGACTCACCGTGGAAGAACTCGCCGCCAAACTCACCGAGCACGGCATCACGCCCCCCGACGGCTTCCTGACGGCCCTCGAAGAAGACGCCCGCAAGAACGTCGGCAACGCCATCCGGAACTAGTAAGAAGCCCCGCATGATCCCCCCACCCCAACCCTCCTACCGCCCCCTCCCGACCGGCGCCCGCGTTCTCCTCCACCTCGTCAGCCTGCTGCTCGCCCTCCTCCACGTAGCCCTGGCGACCGCGCTCACCCTCGCGCTTCACCGCTTCGCCCCCCGCCTCGACCCCAAACTTCGCCTCCACCTCTCCCCCTTTCTGGTCGCCTCCACCCTCGCGCTGTGGGCCTTCCTGATTGGCCCCCTCTTCTAACGTCCCCCCACGCCACTGGTAGGAAGGCCGCGCCGCGGCGGAGTGAACGAGGCCCCTGAAGAAGGGTCAGTCCGCGCCTCACGCTCCGCCGCCCCACCCCCCACCCGGCCCCCCGCCAGGCCCCCGAAGGAGAGACCACGATGGCCCCCCACACCGCCGACCTGCACCACGAACACCACACCCTTCGTCAGCTGCTGCGCACTCTGAAGCACCCGGACGGCACGCCCCTCTTCCTCGCCCAAGAGAACCGCGCCATCGCCGACCTCCGCCGCGTCCGCACCCTCCTGCGCCAGCTCCCCGGCGACCCCCTGGCCTGCCGCAGCATGCTCCGCACCCGCGCCGAACACGCCCTGCGCACCGGGCACCACCCCACCCTCAATGCTGCCCTGCAAGCCTGGGCCTTGCAAGAAGGATGCCCCGCCTGGTGGCTCCTCGAAGGCCACCTCACCTTCAACCACGCGACCTACGCCCTGCTGCGCCAGATGGACTGGATCGGGAAGGGCAGCCTCCACACGGGGACTCTCACCCTCCACCCGCACCTCGCCTGCCGACACCGCGCCGTTCCAACTCCTCCGCGAGGTCCTCATGATCAGCCCGAGCCCCGCGAACGGCCTGCCGGAATTCCACGAGTTGCACTTCAATAACCCCGCGCGCCCCTATTGACATCGCGTCCTCTGCCCAACCTTTAAGGTCAATATCCCCCTCTCTTCTCTTCGGCCTGCCCTCCCGGGTGGGTCTTTTTTCATGCGGCCAGTGACCGCTGGCCGCTCGGCGTTCGCCTCCGCGTCCGGCCGCACGCCAGGGGCGGCATCACCATCCCGCCCGCGTCAGGGCGAGGTCCCTCACCGTTCGCTACAACCCCTCCTCACCCACACCCTCGTGGAACTGCTGGACCTCCACGCCCCCAACCTCAAACGCCAGCTCGCCATTGACCTCCTGCTCTCCTGCGGAAACCTCATGCCCACCTAGGCTATGGAGCTGGCCCTCGGCGTTCTTCAGGACGTTGCGCCCGTCGTCCGCGATCCCCAGGTCAGCCAACTGATCGGGGCGAACCGAGCCTCATCACGGACAGCGGCAGGAACGTGCGGCTCGCGGGCGGCATGAACCAGGTTGAACTCAACGAGAACCTCAGCGCGGACGTGGAGGTGCGGTACACGCCCGCCGGGGACGCGGTGGCCGACCTGCGCATGGCGGTGAACGAGCGTTACCGCAACGCCAGAACCAGCAGCAGGAGAAAACCCACTGGGTGACCGTGACAGTGTGGCGCGAGCAGGTCGAGGCGGTGGAGAACCTGAAGAAGGGCGACGCGGTCTTCGCGCAGGGAGCGCTCATCGACAAGTCTTGGACTGACGACAGCGGGAACAAGCGCCGCCAAAAGAAGGGAGAGGCCAGCCTGGTGGTGGCGCTCGCCCGCAACACGACCAGCGGCGAGGGGAACTCCACCTGCACGCCCGCCCGTGCCCAGCCGCGCCGGGAACGCGCCGCCATAGCTGCCGCGCCTGCTGGACGGACCGGGGGGCTCGACATCGACTAGGGGGTGGATGACTTCCCGGCGGACGAGCAGGACCTGCCGTTCTGATTTACCTTCCCGGGGGAGGGGCCGCGACCTGGCCTCTCCCCCTTTCGTCATGCCTCAGACCAACCCGGCCTGCCCTTACGCTCGAAGAGACGGCCCCCGAATAGACCCTCGCCCTGACAGACGGAGCACTCTCACGCCCAGGAACCTGGTCCACCTCCTGCACAGCCTGCTCACGCCCAGCTTCATGCTGACTCAGCCGAACCCCATGCGCCTGCCGGACGAGTTCACCACCCTCGTCGTGCATGACGACCGTGGGCGGGGGGACGCGGCGTACGAGACCCGGACCAGCCGGGGCGAGGAAAGCATCCTGCCGGACACCTACGAGTCGGGCCTAACGTGGCACGAAGCGTACGAGTACCTCGTGCAGTCCGGGGCGCGGAAGGGTCCCCTGTGGGCGTTCGAGCAGAACCTCTCGCTGGACAATCTGCTGCCGCCCCCCGTGCTGCTGAAGTTGCACACTGAGGACGGGTCTCTACGTTCTCCCTGATGACCGCGGGGGACGCTGACGACTTCCTCACGACGATCGTTCCCACCTTCCTGAGGTATCAGCACGATCCGCTGGAGGCGCTCATCGGGCGGGAGGTGGCGTGGCAAAACGCGCTGGACGCCCGGCCGTAGGGCGGGTCCTGCATCGGAACAGTGCAGCGGCTGCTGCCGGGGGGTTGAAGCGGGGGGTGGGGCACATGGCCGCCCCCCGGCCGGGACGTACCATGCCTGATGAAGGAGGGACCGATGACGAGAGTGACCGCGACCGTGGACGAGCAAGGCCGCTTGACGCTGCCCGAGGAGATCGCGCAGCTACTCCAGGCCGGGCAGCAGCTCGTCATTGACCTGCCATTGGAGGAGAATCCCTTCACCCGCTTCATCGGGACGCTCCCCCCGTTGGACGTGGACAGCGTGGCGTATTACCGACAGGAGCGGGGGCATGAGGAATGACCACCTGCCTGGATACAAATGTCCTGAGTGCCCTGCTCGTTGCGGAGCAGGGCGCTTCCTTGATCGCGGTGCAGTTGAACGCGGCTCGCCCTCGAGGTCCCCTGGTGATTCACGTGGGCGTGTTCGCGGAACTCCTGGCCGCGCCGGACATGACACGGGAGCACCTGGCGGCATTCATACAGGAGACGGGCGTGCAGGTGGACCCGGAGCCGCCGCTAGCGGTGTGGGAACAGGCAAGTGCAGACTTTGCGGGGGTACAGCCTGCGGCGGCTGGCCAGTGGTGGCGGCCTGCCCCGGCGGCCCCTGCTGGACTTCGTGATTGGGGCGTACACCCTGCACCTGGGGGCTGCCTTCTTCACGCTGGACACGCAGCATTACCGCCTGGCGTTCCTGACCTTGCGCCTTGTCTGACGGGCATGACTCCTCGCCCCGACAGGGGGCTGGGCAGGCGCTGTGGCATGCTTCCCATGGAATCCGGGATGGTGTACGGCGAACCTTATTAGGTTCATCTGTGGCCCGCCGTAACTCTCGACCAGCCTGACCGCCGCCCCCACCACGAGCCCCCACGCGGAGCAGCGGCAGGCTCCAGCGGAGGCGGGAGCACTCACGCCGCTTGCTCTTACCATGGGTCCTTCACGTTGCGGCTATCCGTTGGCCCACACCTTGTCGACCGCTAACTTAAAGGGGACTCACCACATCTGGCTTTGCCTGATGGCCTGTCCCGTCCTCCCCTGCCCATCCCCACCGTTCCGCAGCAGCAACCCTCATGTCCACTGCCACCATCGGCCGTATTCCTCAGCCGACAGCTCGTTCTTCCTATGGTGGCTTGGATCTCCGCCTCCTCACTGGGGCTACACCGTGTCCTCTGGGAAGCGACCAGTGACTCTTCGGAATGCGGTACGTACAGCCGCCGCCGTCCGTTCATGAAACAGGTTGAGCTGTAGCCCTGCTTCTACAAGGGGTCGAAGTGGAGCCGAAATCTGTTCCAGCACTTGGGCTTGGTAGCGCAGGATCATCTTTCTGACCTTTCTCGGGAGTGGCTGCGCCCTGGGCTGAAGTTGCCGTTTCAGTGAGGCGAGACTCGGCAGCGGTGGGGCTGATGGAGGCGGCTGATGAGGCACCTGGGGTGTGACGGTGCTGGCCGTTTGAGTTAAGGGAATAGAGGCGGGTGCAACGGTCAGGGCTTCTTCCCCAGACGTGAGAACCTCCAGCCGTTTTCGATACACCCAGAGGCGACGGCAGTTCTGCTGAGACAGGCGATCCATGGCCTCGTCCAGCCGTTCCCGCAACGCTTCAGGCACCCGGAAGTCGAGTGCCCGCCGGACAAACAGTTCCTCATCGCGCCCAGCAAGAAGCAGGAGCAGGTCGTTCACGGTGGGCCGCGCGCCCTGCCCGAGCTGGGCATGGGCTTCTAAAATGCGTTTGTTAACGTCGTTGAGAGATTGAAGTGTGCAGATGATCGCTACGTGTATCCGGAAAACCGAAGGCTTGACTGTGGGGAAGCGCTATGCCGTTTTCGGCCTGGTTCATTTTCCGAGCAGACTTGAGCTGTACATCATTGACGACTACCACCAGGAGGATCCCTACCCCTACCCGGTGCATTGGGACGCCCAATGGTTCAAAGTCACCGGCCACATGGCTGGAGACCTCCAGGTCTCCTACTCGTATCAGAGCCTGTCCGTGACCGTCAGTCTGACCGCCTTCCCGCCAGAAGTGGACGAAGAGCACTTCTACGATGATCCAGGTGCAGCAGATCCAGAGGTGTTCCGTCAGATCAGAGCGCTTGAGTCAATGATCCTCAGCGGCGGACACTCGTTGGGTTGACCGCTAGCTCACCTCCAGGGGAGTCCCGAGCCAGACGGCGCAGCATGAGGCGAATCATGGCCAGATGCACCAACATCTCGGTGGTTTCTGGAAGCGCTTCGTAGTCTTTCGACAGGCGACGGCATTCTCTGAGCCATGCGAAGGTGCGCTCCACGACCCAGCGGCGGGGCAAGGCTGGCCTTCTCCGGCCCTCACGCCGTCTTCAATTGGGCTTTGAGGCCCTGAACGAAAGTGTCCTGCTCGTTGCGGGCCAGAGCCGCTACCGCCTCCTCCAGCACCAACGGTGCGGCCACCCGGCCCTCCAGGACCGCCTGCCTGACATGGTCCAAGTCGGTGGCGCTCAGTCGCTTGCGGTACAGGAATCCCAGGCGGGCCACGAGCTTCTCCGCCTGTTGCGTGAGCGGGAGAGCGACGAACTCGTCGGCGATGGTGGGGACATCCAGCAGCGGCTCCATTCGCGAGGCTTTCGCCACGGGTCTGGGGGATCCCTCGCTGCTGACGGTGGACCCTGGCAGCGGGACCCCAGCGACGGGGTAAGGGTATTCGTCCGGATGCCCAATCAGGTGCATCAGGGCGGCGGCCTTGGATTTGCGCACCACCAGGACGCCCCGCTGCACCAGCGTGTCGAAGCGGTCCATGCATTCGATGAGGAAGGCGCGGCCATGTTCGCGAAGGAGCTTGCGCGCGACTCCGTCGGCCACACCGTAGGTCCGGAAGCGGCGGGCTAGGACCGAGTCCATGGGCGTGAACTCGCGCACGAACTCATAGCGGATCACCTGCGCCTTGCCCCTCCCGGTGATGCTGACCGAGCGTAGGTAACCGCGTTTGACTAGTTCCTCGTGCGGCGACGCCAGGGCACGGCGGATGTTGCCTGGCACCGTACTAGGCAGCTTGCACTGTTCCGCCCAGGCGATCAGGTTGACCTCCAACTGATCAAGCGGCTGATCCGGATGCTCAGGATCGAAGCGCGCTCCATCTAGGATCCGGTAGAGGGCCCGCGTGCGGGGCCTGGACAGCGACAGCATGAACTCGGTGTCCAAGGGTTTGAGGTACCCGCCCCGAATGCTGGCCACAATCGCGTCCGCGAGGCGACCCGAGATGACGGTGCGCTCGTCGAAGGTCCCGTACTGGTCAGCGCTCGAGAAGTCCAGGGATTCGATGAAGTGGAATTTGGCATGGGTCCATCGCCCCTTGGGATGGTCCCGCCACCCTCCACTCACGCTGTAGGAGGACGTGTGCAGGCGCTCGAGGCAGTGGCGCAGGGTCGCGTGGTATTTACCCGTGTTGTGCCAGCCACATAGCTTGAGCAGTGCGGTGGCGCTCACCGCAAATCGCCCGTCCTCCGGCTCTCCCTGCTCAATGTAGAGGTTCAGCAGGGCGGCGGTGACGTCGCTGTCCAAGCCATGGGGCACCGCATATTTCGGGAGCGCCTCACAGCGGACCCGGACGACCCGGCCCTGGTTCTCGAACGTCACGTCCCACTCCGTAACCTCGGCCTGGTCCACCGCCGAGATCAGGTTGAGCCGGGAAAGATTCAGCTCGTCGAAGCGACTGGGTTTCGACACGGGCCTCCTTGATTGATGAATTCTACCTTCTTTGAAAAAGAATATTGATTAAAAGATATGATGATCATCATCAACACTCCTAGAAGATTTATCGTCTCAGCCGATAAATTTTGCCCGAATCGCTCAAGTGTGTCGTCGGCAATCGCTCAAGTGTGTCGTCGGCAATCGCTCAAGTGTGTCGTTGTCGGGTACCCGAATCGCTCAAGTGTGTCGTCGGCAATCGCTCAAGTGTGTCGTCGGCAATCGCTCAAGTGTGTCGTTGTCGGGTACCCGAATCGCTCAAGTGTGTCGTCTGGGAGGGCAGTCGAATCGCTCAAGTGTGTCGTCGGCAGTCTGGACCAATCGCTCAGGTGTGTCGTCGGAGAAGGGTACAAATCGCTCAGGTGTGTCGTCGGAGGTGTAAAGCACGGGCAGGGCCCGGTGAGTGCCGAAGCGCGGGGAGGAAAAAAGAAAAGACAACGTCTCCCCCACTAGGTAAATGGATGATCGCCACCCACAAATGAAGGGGTCCCCTGATGTTTTGGCCAGATCCATCTCGGGGCTGGGCAGGTTGGTGGTTTTCATTTTGACGTTGTCCAGCTCGACCAGGAACTTCTAAGAAGCCAGGCGTGAGCAGCTTGGGAAGCCAGGCCTGAGTCTGAACGGTGACTGCTTCTAACTCGAGCTGTCGCTCTCCCAGAGCAGTTCCCCGGGCCAGGGGATTCTCACAGCTTCCAGGTGTGTGAGCCAACTTCCAACGGTCGGGTACAGCGTCATGCAGTCTGCCCATCCAGAAACCGCTGAGCCTTAGGTCATACCGGTATGACCCGTCCTGTCCAGCCACATAAAGCCGGAAAAACAGTATGGTCAATCCATGAAGATCGTGACGGTGTTCAACCACGCTGGCGGAGCGGGAAAGACGTCCATCACGCGCGATGTGGGTTATACCCTGGCCCAGGCCGGACAGCGCGTGTTGCTGATCGATCTCGATCCTCAGGCGAACCTCACCACTTGGCTGGGCCTGGGGGACGTGGATCTCGAAGACACGGCCCATGTGGTAGCCACTGCTGGTAGGCCGCTCCCCCTACCGCGGGAGGTGCATGGTCTGCAGTTGATACCTTCCCGGGTCGACCTGGCTTTGGCCGAGGCAATGATGCCGGGCGTGATCGGAGCGGAGATGTCGCTTCGTAAGGCGCTGGGTGCCGTGCGGCCGAACTACGACCTCGTGATCATTGACAGTCCACCCAGTGTCGGCAAGCTGGCGGCGATGGGTGCGCTCGCTGCGGATCACCTGATCGTGCCGGTGCCCACCCGTCACAAAGGGCTGGACGCTCTGCCGGGCTTGCAAGCGGTGATGAACATGTACCACAATCTGCGCCCGGAGCTTACGGTCGGCCTGTACGTCCCCACCATGTACGATGCGCGGCGGTCACACGACCGCGAGGTCTTGCAGCAGTTGAAACAGTACTTGTCGCCGCTGGCTGAACCGGTTCCGCAGCGTGAAGCGGTCTGGATGGACAGCAGTCTGGCTGGACAGCCGGTGGGCCTCTTCGCTCCCAACAGCCCAGTCGGGCAGGATGTCCTGCGGCTGACCGCCGACGTCGCGCGCATCCTTGATCTCCCCTTCGAGGTCCGGTCGTGACTGGGAAGGGAAAGCGGCCACCCATGCGTGCGGATCTGAGTGCCTTGCTGACCAGCACGGCCCAGGCCGGGAAAGCCGTCCAGCCTTCAGGCACGCTGCCCCTTACCCAACTGCGGCCGGGCGCGGCCCAGCCTAGGCGCAATTTTGACGAGGCGAGCTTGCAGGCCCTGGCGGCGAGTGTGCAGGAGCGGGGTGTGCTGCAGCCGCTGCTGGTGCGACCCATTGACGGTGGCTACGAGATCGTGGCGGGTGAACGTCGCTGGCGAGCAGCTCAACTCGCGGGTCTGACCGAAGTGCCGGTGGCCATCCGGGACATGACTGATCAGGAAGCCCGCGTCGCAGCCCTGGTGGAAAATCTCCAGCGCGAGGATCTCAATCTCTTGGATGAGGTGGACGCGAAGCTGGAGCTGGTGGCGATGATCCTCGCGGTGCCGCGGGACGAAGCCCGAGCCCGGCTGTTGCGCCTGACCAAAGTGGCCCCGGGGCCGGAGACAGAACACCTCGACGCCCTGTTCAGACCGCTGGGCGAATCCTGGCGAACCTTCGCTAAAAACAAGTTGCGGGTGCTGAACTGGCCTGCCCCGCTGCTTGACGCCCTGCGAGGTGGACTGCCGTTTACCCTGGGAGCCGTGATTGCTGGGGCGCCGGAGTCGTCGCAGGCCTACCTGATCCAGCGGGCCCGCGACGGGGCGTCACGGGCGGAGCTGCGTGCCGAGATCGTCCGGCTGCAGGCACAGTCGGGCAGGGGAGAGCAAACAGCGGTGGAGCGCCTCGGCCAGCGCCTCAGCAGCCGACGCTGGCTGAATAGCCTGCAGCCAGAAGAGCAAAAGGCCATTGAAAAATGGATGTCCCGAATGCCTGCCGTGCTACGGGTCGCGCTGCAAGAGGATTAGAGGTCTGGATGGTGAGAAGCACCAGTACTTGTACGGTTTAAGGATGGCGGATGTGTGCCGTGTGGTCCCCGCCTATCGCGGACTCGTGGAGTTGCTCTCGCGGCTTTGTGGAGTCGGAGCCTCTCGGGTGTTATGGGTTGTGAGATCCAGGTCTCAACCCTGCCGTGGGCTGGTAAACCTGACGCGGTGGCTCCGTCCGGATTCTATGCTGATCCTAACTAAGAGAATACATGTCTTGGCCTGGTTTGGAAGGTCGGCGCTGCTCAACGGATTGGACAGCGGTGTCGCTGGATTTGAGGTTCACAAGGCAGGTGCAAAAGAAGTGGTTTGGCGAACGCACAAGCTTGAGCTCAGGAGTTGCACCTGCATAACGACGGGGAAGCGCTCCCAGCCGAGAAAATCTGGGAGTGTCTACGTCACAGATTCTGGGGGAGCGCGTCCGCATTCTGGCAGATGAGTTCCTGGCCGTTCCAACC